>JACSSI010000074.1 GCA_014879345.1 Anaerolineae bacterium
GGGCAGGAAATTCAATTGTAGGGGTGGGACAGGCGGGTCATATCTTTGCTATTCACCACCGACTCAATTCCCGCCTGTCTCACCCTAGCTCCTACCATAGAACATGGCCTCTGGATACAAAAACGGCCGTTTCCTTCACGCAAGAAACGGCCGTTCTATTTCAAATGATCCTGCTAAAAAGTTACGCCACAGGCCCACTCGCCGCTGCCTGCTGCTGTGCAGCCGCTTGGGCGGGTGTAACCCAGGAAGTTGATTTATTCGCATCCACAAAGTAGTTGAAACAAGCCTCATCAATCAACGCAGGCGTCATGCGCGGGGGAATGCCTTCATAATCACAGAGCGCGATCACAATCTTCACAATATCGCGCGGATGCACCGATTGCAGCACCCGGCCAGACTCACGATACCATTTTTGCAGCAAATGGATGAACGATTGTTTGTCAAAAGGCATCTTATACGCCTTGCACACCACCATAAAAATTTGGAAGAATAACTTTTCGTCCGGACTGTCTACCAACACCTTCATCTGAATACGGCGCAGAAACGCATCATCCACCAATTCATTCGGGTCTAGATTCGTGGAGAAGACGATGAGCTGTTGAAATGGTACTTCCAGCGTTTGCCCCGATTGTAAGCGCAAGAAGTCGATGCTGCTTTCCAGCGGCACAATCCAGCGGTTGAGCAGTTCTTGCGGGCGCATCTGCTGACGGCCAAAATCGTCGATGAGGAACATGCCGCCGTTGGCTTTCATTTGCAAAGGTGCTTCATACACCTTAGCCACTGGTTCAAAACGCAAATCAAGGGAGTCCATCGTCAATTCACCGCCCACCATCACCGCTGGCCGGTTGAAAAGACGCCACCGATTATCAAAACGAACTTTTGTGCCATCACCAAATGGATCAAGATAGAGTTCTGTGGCTTGTTCATCTAGCGGGTGGTGCACAAGCGGATCAAAGATGCGGATGATTTGCCCCCCAACGGCGACGGCATCAGGTAGCCAAATCGGGTCATCTTTAGAAAGCACCTCTGAAATAGCTTCGGCAATTGTGGTTTTGCCGTTTCCGGGTGGGCCATAAAGAAAGAGAGAGGAGCCAGAGTTGACGGCTGGGCCAATGCGCCGATGGAAATTTTCTGGCAAGATAAGATGGCTCAGAGCCGCTTGAATTTGTTTTTGTGTGACGCGACGATTTCCGCCTGTTTGAGCCAGAATGGCGGCTTTGTAGGCGTCTAGTGAAACGGGAACGCGACCCACATATTGGCTGCGGTCAAACGCATCACGGGCACGTTTCATGCCAGCTTCGGTCAGGTTGTAAATGAAGCCTAAACTGCCGATGCCGCCCGCCTTCTTGATTTCAACGAGGTGTTCTTGCTTCATACGGCTGAGTAAATCATCCGCGATGCTGGAGTGGAGACCAAGTTTTATAGCAACCTGAGAAACGCTGGCTTCCCCTTCATTAAATAAAAGACGGAAGATGATGTCTTGTATCATGCCGACGGGAATAGCTAGTTCTTCGACATCCATCACCCGGTCTATGATTTGTTTTATTTCAGCTGATAGCATAACCTAATTCACCTATTTTCTCGTTTTCTGCCACTGCGTTTATGACATAATTTGCGAAAGTCAGTATTCTGGGGCTTTGTTCAGGTTTCATGGTGTACTACTGGGAAGACCTGCTGAAATCCATAATGTGTGCTGGATACTGATGTTGCCTAAATAGTATAGGCTTTGTTTTAAGTCAGGCACATAGGAAAATAGGGCGGGTAGCTCTTGAGAAAATAAAAAGACCTCCTGATGATGCCACCAGGAGGTCTTTTGAGTAGGTTTGCCGTTTGATTAGTTGTTGGTGGGATCAGTGGGGATGTCAGGGGCAACGGCCGTTTCTATCCCATTTTCGTCGCCATTAACCGGTTCACCATTCCGGATTGGCTCTTCACCGACGCGAGAGAGCTTGCCTTCACGCAGCACGGCCACTGAAGCCACAATGTCACCCTTGCGTAAATCCATAACGCGCACCCCTTGCGTAATGCGCCCTTGTTGTGAAATCACGTTGGCCGCCGTGCGCAAGATAATGCCTTTGGATGAGATACACGTCACTTCATCCTCTTTGGCAACGACACGGGCGCTAATGATTTTGCCGGTGCGTTCGGGTGTGAGGGTCATGGCGCGCACGCCTTGACCGTATCGGTTTTGCTGACGGTAATCGTCTAACGGGGTGCGTTTGCCATACCCTTTTTCAGTGAGGATGAGCAAATCTTCGCCCGTTTCCACCACACCTGTGCCAGCTACACGATCCCAGGAATCCAGACGGATGCCGTAAACCCCGGCGGCAGTCCGACCCATTGGCCGCACATCTTCTTCACTAAAGCGGATGCCGCGCCCCTGTTCACTGACAATGATGATGTCGTTGTTGCCGTGAGTCATCTTCACCCAGTTCAAACTGTCACCTTCATCCAGGCTGATGGCAATGAGACCGCTGGGGCGCACGTTGGCAAACTGAGAGATTTCGGTGCGCTTAATGCGTCCCAACCGCGTTACCATGACCAGGTATTCTGCATCTTCAAAATTATGGACGGGGAGAACGGCCGTTATCTTTTCTTCTGGCATCAGTGGCAAAATATTCATCAGATTGCCACCCTTCGCTGTGCGGTCTAGCTCAGGAATTTCATACGCCTTGATAGCATACACCTTGCCATGATTTGAGAAGAACAGAATGCTGTTATGCGTGCCGGCTGCAAAAAGCTGGTCTAACTGGTCTTCGTCGCGGGTCGTCATACCGATGAGACCCTTGCCGCCGCGCCCTTGAATGCGATAAGCCGTGACAGGCGTGCGCTTGACATAACCACGCTGCGTAATCGAGATAAACACATCCTCATCCTTAATGAGGTCTTCCATGTTCATATCTTCCGCCAAACCAAAAGCAATTTGCGAACGGCGCTCGTCACCATATTTTTCCTTGATGTCCGCCAAATCCTCTTTGATGAGCGCTAAAATTTTCTTGTTATCAGCCAGCAAACTGCGCAAATACTCAATATGCGCACTGATTTCCTTGTACTCATCTTCAATTTTCTGCCGTTCCAACGCCGCCAAACGCCGCAATTGCATATCGAGAATAGCGTTAGCTTGCGCTTCTGTCAGGCCAAAGTTAACTATTAACTTCTCCCGCGCCTCATCGGCATCAGGGGAACTGCGAATCGTAGCAATCACCGCGTCCAAGTTGTCCAAGGCAATGAGCAACCCTTCCAGAATGTGCTGCCGTTTGAGGGCTTTGTCCAGGTCAAACTGAGTGCGGCGCGTAATCACATCGAGGCGATGGTCGATGTGAATTTGCAAGGCGCGTTTGAGAGAAAGCAGACGCGGCTGTTTGTCTACCAGCGCCAGCATCTGCACACCAAATGTCGTTTGCAGCGCCGTATGTTTATAAAGTTGATTGAGCACTTTCATCGGCTGTGTGCCGCGTTTTAATTCCACAATCACGGAAATTCCGTTCCGGTCAGAAGAATCACGCAGGTCAGAAATATCAGGAATGACGCCCTGGTTGACCAATTCAGCGATGCGTTCAATGAGCATTGCTTTGTTGACCTGATAGGGCAGCTCCGTGATATTGATGCGGTGTCGTTCGGTTTTGCCCGGCATCTCTTCGATGGCAGCCACACCGCGCATAACAATGCGTCCGCGACCGGTAGCAAAAGCGTTGCGTGCCCCTTCATTACCCAAAATGATACCGCCCGTGGGGAAGTCTGGCCCTTTGACGAACTGCATGAGTTCATCCAGGGTTACATCGTCTACTTCGTCCTGGCGGTCGATGAGGTACATGATGGCGTCACAAATCTCGGTGAGATTGTGCGGTGGAATGTTGGTTGCCATACCTACAGCGATACCAGAGGAGCCGTTGAGCAGCAGATTGGGCAGCCGGGCAGGCAGCAGAACGGGTTCGCTTAACGAGTCATCAAAGTTGGGGCCAAAATCGACGGTGTTCTTGTCAATATCTTCCAGCAGTTCAGCCGCGATACGCGCCAGGCGGGCTTCGGTATACCGCATGGCCGCAGCGGAGTCGCCGTCAATGCTGCCAAAGTTACCCTGGCCGTCCACGAGCATGTAACGCATGGAGAAGTCCTGAGCCATGCGCACCATGGCATCGTAAACGGAAGAATCGCCATGCGGGTGGTATTTACCCAGCACTTCACCAACGATACGGGCGCTTTTACGATGGGGGCCGGTGGCACGGATGCCCATGTCGTGCATGGCGTAGAGGATGCGCCGGTGAACTGGTTTAAGGCCATCGCGGGCATCTGGCAGCGCCCGGGCTACGATGACGCTCATGGCGTAATCAAGGTAGGAATTACGCATTTCCCGATTGATGTCGATTGAGTTTATGGTGCCAATTTCTTCCAAGGGTTGTGCCTCCACGGGTCGAAGCTGTTACGGTCAAGATATGACAGGTTTCAGGAGCCTGTCATATCTGTTTTGTATGGTTGTTTCAGTAAAAATGCCATCGAAAAACAAGATGGCACACGACCCGAAAAATCTTTTATTTTTGAGCAGAAATTATACCTGATTTACTCTGGTTTAACGAATTTTTATGAGCCTGGGATGAGGAGGGAAAACGGCCGTTTCCCCATTCGCCAGAGAGCTGATTTTTTTCTTACACAGTTCTGATGCAAACCCTGAAATTCTCTCTACAATTCAACAGGACGAAAACACAGCCCTTCGTCTTGGATTCCTGGTCAAAATCATAGGACTAATGGCTTATCAAGCCGGGTTCTAAAAAGACTTTTGGCCTATTGAGAATTGACTATCTGCTGGTCATACTTGTTGATAGGAAGCATGATAAATTGTTAACTGGACTGTACAAGGATGTGTCCTAAATGTCTGAAACTGTCTTAGAAGAAACGAAATCGATCCCAGTTGTTCCCTTACGGGGCGGGGCGGTTTTTCCTGGAATAACAACCACTATTTCAATTGGTCGAAGAGCATCATTAACGGCGGCGCAAACGGCCGTTGATCGGGGTGGTGATCTGCTGGTATTGGTGCAGTATGATGCCGATATCGAAGACCCCGCCACCAAAGACCTCGTTCCCATTGGCGTGCTGGCAACTGTGCGCGATATTTTGCGTTCTCCCCACATGGGTGTGCAAATGCTGCTAGAACTGCGCCATCGCGTCCGTTTTCATAATCTGGAATCGACTGAGCCGTATCTGGAAGGCTCCTATACCGATCTACCAGATACAGATGATGTAGAAGATTCCATTTTATTAAATAAAGCGATTGCCTATTTAGAGCAGTATGCCGAAGCAATTGGCGAAGCCAATCAGCAAGTTATGTCAACCACACGCAGTAAAGCGACCCAGGGCGAACTGGCTGACTATATTGCGGGCTTACTCAACCTGCCGTTTGATGTAGAACTGGAACTACTAACCACGCTAAATGGCTCAGAACGGCTGGCTCTGGTGACAAACCATCTGGAACAAGAGCTGCGTATCACCGAAATTCGGAACAAAATTCAGCAAGATGCCCGTGCCAATACAGACAAGGCGCAGCGAGAGTATATGCTGCGTGAACAGATGCGAGCTATCCGTAAAGAACTGGGCGAAGAAGGTGAAGATTTCATCGAAAACCTTCGTCAAAAAATCGAAGTGGCGGGGATGCCGCAAGATACCCATGATCATGCGCTCAAAGAGTTGAAACGACTTGAATATCAGGGACAGCAGTCGGCCGAATCCAGTGTGATTCGCACTTACCTGGAATGGTTGGTGGATTTGCCCTGGCAAACCGCAACTGTGGACAACCTGGATATTCATCATGTGCGTGAGGTTCTGGATGAAGACCATTTTGGTCTGGAAGATGTGAAGGAACGCATCGTGGAATATGTGGCGGTGCGCAAACTTGCGGGTACGCAGATGCGCGGTGCGATCATCAATTTGAATGGCCCTCCCGGCGTCGGCAAAACGTCTATCGCTACCTCAGTTGCCAATGCCATGGGCCGGGAAATGGTGCGCATCAGCCTGGGCGGTGTGCGGGATGAAGCGGAAATTCGCGGCCATCGCCGCACTTACATTGGTGCCATTCCGGGGCGCATTATTCGGGCGTTACGTGATGCCAAAACGCGCAATCCTGTCATTGTATTGGATGAAATTGACAAAGTGGGTGCAGATTGGCGGGGCGATCCCTCATCGGCACTGCTGGAAGTATTAGACCCTGAGCAAAATCACAGTTTTACAGATCATTACCTGGAAGTACCTTTTGATTTAAGCCAGGTCATTTTCATCACCACCTCCAATCAGCTAAATACCATTCCACTGCCCCTGCTAGACCGCATGGAAACGATTACCATGCCTGGCTACATCGAAGATGAGAAGGTGGCGATTGCCAATGGCTACCTGCTTAAAAAACAACTGCTTGGGCATGGCATTCGTGATGTGGCTATTGAAATTAGCGAAGAGGCGCTGCGCAAAATTGTGCGGCATCATACCCGCGAGGCGGGTGTGCGCCAGTTGGAACGGAAGATTGGTTCCATTGTGCGTAAGTTGGCGGTAAAGGTTGCCGGGGGCGAGTCTGGCCCGTTTGAGGTGACTGTTGATGATGTGGCCGTGTTTTTAGGGCCTGATAAATTTAGTTTTGGCACGGCCGAAGAAAAAGATGAAATTGGCGTGGTTACGGGGCTGGCGGTAAGCGGTCACGGTGGCGATACCTTGTCGATTGAAGTGAGCCTGAGTGAAGGGTCTGGTCACATTACGATGACTGGTTCGCTGGGTGATGTGATGCGTGAATCAGCGCAAGCTGCGTTGACATATGCCCGCGCTAATGCCCGGTCGCTTGGTCTGGAGCCGTCGGTGTTTGACAAGGTGAATATGCACATTCATGTGCCGGAAGGGGCTGTGCCGAAAGATGGGCCCAGTGCTGGTATCGGTATGGCGACGGCGATTATTTCGGCGTTTACACGCCGTCCGGTTCGGCGTGATGTGGCGATGACGGGTGAGGTGACGCTGCGGGGCAAGGTGCTGCCGATTGGCGGTCTGAAGGCGAAGACGATTGCGGCACATCGTGCTGGCATTGGCACTGTTTTGCTGCCCATGGGCAATGCTCAGGATATTCCGGAACTGCCAGAACGTATCCGTAAGGATTTGACGCTGATACCGGTGAGCCATCTGGATAAGGTGTTGGAAATTGCGTTGCTGGAGGCAGAGGAACGGCCGTTTTCCGTCAATAAAGATGCGACCGGTGAGTTAGAAATGCCTGTGCCGCCCATGAATGGCAGCAGCACCCGTGAGCAGCCTGTCCGCGCTGCCAAGTGGTAAATACCACCCTGTAAATTGACCATTTTGAAGCCGCCGGGTTGTGATGATCCGGCGGCTTTTTTGATCATGATAGGAAATAAGATAGAGATTAGAGATTGGCGGCTGGGCTAATCTCCAATCTCTTGTTCGTTCAAATTTCCTGTTCTTTGCTGTCTTTTACCGTGAACGATAATAGAACACTGACGGCCGCCCAAATCAAGACAAACACAAAAATATAGGTGCGTTGCGCAATGACAAACGTTAGTGCTTGATCTTCAGGTACGCCAATCAGGTGTAACAGCCCCAACCAACCCAAATCAAAAATCCCTAACCCGCCCGGGGCAACGGCGATAATCAAGCTGAGCTGCACGATGGCGAAACTCGCCAGAATTGCCGACAAGGGGACTGAAATGCTTATGGCGCGGGCGATGAAAAAATAAGTCAGCCCAATAGCCAGGCTCAAGACCAGCGTTAATCCTTGCAATTGTAAGGCGGGTTTGGGGGCTGGCAGGATGGTTTCCGCAGTTTGTGTGTCGAGTTTGATTCTTTTTGACAGCCAGGGGATGCGATGTATCCAGGTGAGCAGAATGAGCAGCCAGCGCGTGAGAATGCCCCACCAGAGCAGCAGAGCCAGCACAATCATAACACCACCAGCGAACAGATAATAACCGAGGGGAGAAACGAGGTCACGGAATAGAAGCAGGGACGGCAGTGTCAGCACGCCTAAAACCAAAATATCAAACAGATTGTCTACCAATACAATCCAGACAGAACGGGCGATGGGAATGCCAAAAGCGCGTAAGCCGACGGATTTGCCGCCCAGAGAACTTAATGCCCGAGGCAAAACCAGGCCTAAAGCCCGCGCAGTCATGTTGACATAAAAGAAGCGCCGCCAGGGAGCAACCCACCCCGCCGTGAGGCTTTCAGCGGCAACTTGCAGCCGCCATGCTGAAACCATTCCGGCAAACCCATACAGCACACAGGCGATCAGGACATCTTGCCAACGACTGTCTAAAATTTGCAGCCAGGCTTCTGGTCCACCCCACCACAAAATCAGCCCAAAAAGAGCCAGGCTTAAGATATTCAGGAGGATATGGATCCATCGTTTCATTGGTTAAGGCCTATCAGGCTGATGGCAGGACAAGTGATTGTTTAGAACGGTACAATTGCCATTCGGCTGCCACTAATCCGATGAAAACGATAAAGGGTACTGGCAAAAACATGATTTGATTTTCGTAGTCACCGGAGAGTGTGGTGGCAAAAAGAAGCCAGAGGCCAGCCAAAATTATTATGGTGAGAACGGCCGTTTTCCAGCCTCCCCACCGTTTTGTTAATTGGTAAATGCCAGCCAGCAAGGGAATTAAAAGAATCGCCTGGTTTGTGCTGCCGGTCTGAAAGAGGATGAGTGTTGTCGCCAGCAGGCTCCAATAGACGGCCAAGTCAAATAGAACCCCGTTATCGTGCCTGGCTCGCCACCAACTATAGAGCATCATGATGACGAGCAAGGCAGACAGCAAATAGCGCAATACTTGGGTCTCTCCCAAACCGAGCATGTCTGTGAGGACCAGGAAAGGGCTTCGCCCACCGGCGACATCTGAGTAGCGCTGCATATCTTCTATAAAACTCAAAATCCAGCGGGGATAAACGGCCGTTGCTGCCAGAAAAAAGAGCAAACCACCACCCAACACACCCCAAATAAATCGATAACGCTTCTGAAACAACGCCCAAATGACCAGCCAAATGCCCACAAAAATGGCTAATTGAGGCTTCACCGAGGTTGCTGCCAGGGCAACACCTGCCCAACCATCATACCCTTTTTGCAGGAGTAAAAGCGAGAGCGCGATGAAAAAGGCGACATGAATCGTGAATTGTCCCAGCAGCATGGTGCGTGAGATGGGATAGAGAATGATGGCACCCAGCATCAATCCAGCAATACCAATTGGTGATGGTTTCCAGCCTAAATAGATGAGCATTATGCCTACAATGCCAATGATCAACCAAAGCAAAATGGTAAACCAGATGGCTTGAGTCCAGGCATAAGGCAAGTAGACCAGCGGCCAAAACAAGAACAATACATGCAGGGGATAATGGAACCCGCTTCGTCCTTCAGCTTGATGAGTAGCGCCCATTTCAATTTGAATTTGGGAGGTTACATCCAGGCCATAAGGATCACGTCCTTCCAACAGGTAGATGTTAGCTCCCCGCCAGCGCGAATAAAAATCATTGAAGCCGATATTGGAAGGCAGGATGAGATATTGATAGGTAGCTATGACTTGGATGGTGAACAGCAGGATCAATAAAAGAGTTAATAGGATGATATTTCTGGTTGATTTTTGGCTCATGGTTTTAGTTCGTACAAAACGTAGACATCCTGCCAGGTTTCAAGTTGGTGCAGATGATCATTTTGTAAATCTTGTAATATTTGCAAATCTTCAGCGCGGATGCTGCCGCCGATGGGGTTTGTTTCAGCCGCATCAAGCATAAAATCAAGGCCGCCCTGGTAGAGTAAGACATGGGTGATCCCTTGATTTTGCCATGCAGTGGCAATGTCGTCGGCATCGTATTCCAATCCCTGGGTTAAGTGTAAAAATTCACCCAGAATCAAATCTGGATGGCAAACGACATGCTTGGCACAATCATAAGTACGTGGTTCCCAGAAAAACTGGATGGCGGACTCTGCTGGCAGTTGATTTACGCCTTCTTCGATGACGGTCTGGTACTCGCCCAGGCGGCGTGTCAGGTAATGGCTGCGGCTTTCTATGCCCAAAACGGCGGGTAATGGATTGATGACGACGAAGGTCAGCAGTTCGCTCACCAGCATGAGGATGAGGGTGAGTGCCAGGACGGTTTGGATGAGCCAGGGCGTATCGAGCTGCGGGGTTTTAAAGCGGCGCATCCGAACGAGGATCAGACCATCAAGAACGGCCGTTACCCCAAATATCAAAAACAAAAACCGCGCCCGTAACAACAGGGCCGTTCGCGCCAGACCGTTGAGCCAGAGCAGCAAGTTGACGGCGATAACGAGCAGCATAAAAGCCGACATCTGCTTTTCCCGACGGGAAAACTTGCCCCACACAAAAGGCAGCAAGAAAAGGATACCCAGAATAAACGGGCCAATTGTCGCCTCGTAAAAATCGGAGCCTTCTGTGCCGGCGATAGTGGCTTCTAACGGCGCTGTCAGCAGCCGCCAGGGAGCGGTCGTGGCTAAACCGGTGCCGGGCATGTCGTACCACCACGCCCACCAATCATCCCAGAATTTGGCGTCGTTAAACATGAAGGGGTAGACGGGATTGCCGGTGGTGATGTAGTTTTCCAGCAGCCAGGGTGATACCAGCAGCAGTGCCACCCCGCCGATGATGATCAGTCGCTTCACAATCTCCAGGATGCCATCCCGCCGGGAAATCCAAATAAGGCTGATGGTGATGGCGATGGGGGTGGCGACTGCCGTGTATTTCAAACCACCGCTGAAACCAAACATCATGCCCAGGACGACCAGCCAGCCCGTTTGCTTGTTTTGGCTCCAGAGGTAGAAGACATAGAAAACGGCCGTTGTGTAAAACATCAGCGTAATATCAACATACGGCCAGCCCATCAGCGTGAAAAACGTGGGGATGGAGAACAAAACCAGCGCCGCCATCCAGGCCGTCTCCCGCGAAAAAGCGCGGCGAGCCAGCACCACCGTTAAACCAATCGTCAACAAACCGTAGCTAAAATGGAACAACGGCGTCACACCATCGCCCACCAGCAGCATCCCCAGGGTAAAGTGCATTTGCCCCAGCAGTGGAAAGCCCAACTGGGGAATGTTGAGCGGGTGTACAAAGCGCCCCGCTTCAATATAAAGTTTGGGGCCAACCAGATGGTACGCCAGCGAATCCCAGGCCACGATGGGCGCCAGTGTTTCTAAAAATGTGAGCAGCAACACCACCGTCCCAAAAAAGAGAACGAGGCGTTGGAGATTGTTTTGGGGCTGCGGCCACGTCAACGCTTGTTTTAAAATTTGTGCCAGTTTCCGCCAGCTTTTAAAGGTAACGACTGCCAAAACGAGTACCAATCCCCAGGCAGCAAGGGGATGAAACAGGCCAGCAAAGCCGAGGAATGCTACTAAAATAGCGAGCAGTCCCAGACCAGAACTGGTCGCTAGAATCAACTGACCTAGTGCATCGTCATCTGCTGCTTTGAGCCAGGTCAAAACCATCAAGCCCAGCGCCGCTGAGAGCCAGGTTAGCCCTAACCAGACGGCAATATTGAGGAATGAGGTGGTAACGGCCGTTACCGTTTCCATGCCAAATGGGTTATGCGCCCAAAAATAGCCGCCCGCTAACAGACCAAGCCATAAAAAAGCAATCAAGCCAGCAATAACGGTTTTAGGAGAGGGGTTGGGGTCTGGTAAATTCATGATATTTTTCCGGACTACGGCGTCTCTGAAGATTATAGGTCAACAGTTAGAGGCGTCCAATTTGCTTTTAGTACTACTAAGGAAATTAAAGGAGACCTGACAGGTTTACGAGACATTTTGTTTGTTAATCATTTTGTATAGCAACCTGTCTTTACAGACCAGATCGTTTTTAAACCTTATTTAAAAACAGATTATGTAAACCTTTAACTAAAAACCTTATAGAACTTTAACAGATAAAA
>JACSSI010001007.1 GCA_014879345.1 Anaerolineae bacterium
GCCAGCCACAATAAACAAACGATAATGATGAATAAGATGATTGGCTTCTTTAGCATTGTTTCCCCACAAACTTGATTTTGGCACGCGCCCCTAAATGAATGAGAAGATGTCTTTTTACAATACAAAAGTCAACGGATCCAAGCGCTGAATTCCTGCTATGCGATCAAAATGCTTGTCCGCACTCAAAATTTGAGTAATCGTGTTAGTTTTCATCGTGGCTGCATGGATCGCATCACGCGGTGGTAACGCTTTGGTTTGCGACAGTACCTCAAGAGCAAGAGCAATATCCGCTGGTGTGACTGGCAAAATCGTCAGTGGATAATCCAGAATATAACGGCAAAGTTGAAGCCCTTTATCCAATAATTGAATATGGTGATAACGGTACAACAACTCTTGCAACACTTCAACATTGGTAGCAGCAGGCAGCTGATTTGCTTCCACGGCCTGTAATATCTGCTGGCATGGTTGTTTAAATGGATGCACTTTGCCCGCTGCATACATAAAAATATTGGCATCCAGGAAAATGACTTCTGTCATGAGGCAAGCCGTCCAGCGTCAATTTCCTGCTCCATTTGCTCCCAATCGGCCACAGGCAAGTTCATGGCTGAAATTTGGTCTGTCAGCGGTGTGGCAGTAGGAGACACTTTCGGTTTAAGCAACAAGCCAGATTCAGTCAATTCAACAACGAATTCTGTATCCGTTTTGATGCCTAATGATTCCATGATTTGCCAGGGCAGTTTGATGCGCCCTTTTTGATCAATTGTCAGTGTATGCACCATCTTCGTATCCTCTTTTGCTGATCTAAGATTGTCAACATTGTAACACGCTTTTATGATGTCTCAGCCATACGACTTGCATCACGTTTCCAGCCACACCACATCCCCCACCGCAATACGCCCCGGCACTTCTGTCGAAGCATGAACGCCCACGCAGTTATCCCGTGTTTGGGCGATGGTTTTGAGGATGGCTGGGTCAGAAACGGCCGTTTCCGCATCCAAATTCACCATCACACAACGAGGAATCCGCTGGTTGAGCCGAATACGCACCCCATCGCCAAACACCAATGCCTGCCCCACCCACTCTTCTTCAGCAAATGGCTTGCCACTGACCGTCTCAATGACAATATTCTGCCGGAAGCGGCGAAAATCAGCGCCCAATGCCTCGGCTGTGGCTGTACTCATCACAGACAGTGGTATGCTGTCGAACGCGCCGCGCCCGATGTTGATCAGGCTGACTTCTGCGCCGTAGAGACCAGCCAGTTCTGCTAATAATTCTGGCGAGGTAACGGGGAGAGAACGGCCGTTTACTGTTTCCACCAGCACCTCAGACCTTTTCACATCGGCCGGGTCGGTATAACGCGGCGCATAACGCAGCATATCGGGAACCTGCCGCCCCGTTAGCCACGGAAACGAAGACACCACATCCCCACGCACAAAGGCATACCGCCGATCCCCATCCAGCCCATGCCAGCCCACATTTGTCGCCATCAAAGACTCCCCACGCATCGACTTCACCGGATAGCGGTACAGGGCTTTTACAACACCCACTTCTTGACGTTTTTCAGCCATAATTTCTCCTGAAAAGACCAAAGATTAAAGATTGAAAATTGATGTAACGCGCTAATCTTTAATCTTTGTTCTTCAATCTTTAGTTTCCCATCACCGCCTGCAAAATCCACAACGCACCCATCCCCACCACAATCGTCCACAGCACATTTTTGGTGCGCCAAGCGACAATGGCGGCCAGCAGACCAGCCAGTAAGCGCTCATTACCCAGCGAAATATCCAGTTCGCCACCCGGCATCAACAGCTCCGGGAAAATAATCGCCGACAAAACGGCCGCTGGCACAAAACGCAGCGCCTGCCGCAGCGTGCCGCTAATTTCCACCCGTTCCATCAATAAAATCGGTGTCAGCCGAATGGCATAAGTGATAATGCCCATGCCGATAATTGCCAACCAAATGTTCATAGTTTTGCCATCCTATCAATAAAATTGGACACTGATATTTGTTTTGCAATTTGCGCT
>JACSSI010001008.1 GCA_014879345.1 Anaerolineae bacterium
CAAAACGCATTGAAGGCAGCGGCGTCACCGTAAATGCCGTTCATCCCGGGGTTATCCGCACCAATTTGGGTGAGACCTCTGGCATTATGGGCGCTCTCTTGCGGCTGGTTAAGCGGTCGTGGGATACACCGGAAGCGGGTGCAAAGGCACCTGTCTGGTTAGCTGCGTCTCCAGATGTAGACGGGGTAAACGGCCAATACTTTAACCTGCAAGAAGTCACCGAGGTGAATGACCGCGCAAAAGATGCCGAACTGGGCCAGAAATTATGGGATTTAAGTGTTTCCCTGGCCGGAATCGAAGCGTCATGACGGGGTGGTGAGTCCTGTTGGTTCGGGCGTATTCATTCGACCATAAATAAAAGGCTGGAAATATGGATTATGATACCTATTACAAACAGTTTTTTGCCAATCCTTTGCCGCCGCCGCGTTTTGAGTTTGTGGGTCTGCATGGCCTAACCTTGTACTTTGCCGATTATGAAACGGCCGTTGCCTATTATCAAACCGTTTTGGGGCCGCCTGCTTACCAGGAAGGCGACGATACACGCGGCTGGCAAATCGGCAATACCTGGCTGACGCTGCTAAAAGGTCAGGCCGGGAACCCGGTGAACGCAGAAGCGATGTTCGTGATGCAATCGCCAGCCGCAGTGAAGCGGTTGAAAGATGCATTTGTGGAAGCTGGTGGCACAGGTGAAGAGCCGCGTGAGCAGTTGATGTATGAGCCGGTTTATTCCTGCCTGGTTAGAGACCCTTTTGGCACAAATCTCCTGATTTTCTGCCCAAAACAGAGAAGTGCGAGGTAAAGCGTGTGATGTTTGCTATTAAAACAGAGATCGCCGATCCCTCAGCAGAAACCTTCACGTTTAATGCGCAGAAGACGATGTATGGCGGCAAAAAGATCGCGCCGGGTGATACCATCTTCATTTTTGCCAGCGAGAACGAAGGCGGGTCGGGTCTCATCGCCAGCGGCGTGGTTACTTCGGCTGAAGCCATTGCCAGGAAACCTGGGATCGCCCGGCAAACGCCGCGTGTGAGCATCACTGTCAGACGCACAGCACTGGCAAAGCGGCGCTTAGGGCGGCGTGAACTCAAACCTTTTTCCGACTGGAATGACGGCCGTTCTGAGACCGAGTTAAACTTCAAATTCTACCGTCAGGCCACGAACAAAATCGTGGGCATCTCAGCGGAAACGGCCGTTTTCCTCAGCAGTTTCTTTTAACGCCGCCAGCAGTTTACTGCTCGGTATTCTGGTGCTGAGATTTGTTACGCATAACGGCCGTTTCCCAGCCATACAGTCCCGCCACCACCAGCAGCAGCGCCGTCAGTCCGCCCACAAACACCCAGGTCGCTGGTTTGCTGGTATCAAACTCCCCCCAGGCGCGTGCCACCGCCACTAAAATCAAAGCAATGCCGAATATCTGACTTTGCAGCGTAATCCGCGCCGCGCTCCAGCGTGAATCGGCGGCCACTCCCAGCGCCACCACGCCCGGCAGCGCAAACCAACCCGCCACAATGCGCGTCGTCAGCGGCGTCAACTGCCAGGGCCAGATAGCAATATACAGCGCCGGAAACAGCAGCATCAGAAACGCATTACCCAGATTGATCGCACCAATAATGCCCATTATCGTCCGCGCCCAAGCCGGGATCACGGCGTCCGGCGCATCAGGCAGTTTAGGGTCAGTTTTGCGGTTAACCCACCACAATGCCGGGATGAGAAACGGCGTCACCACATACAAAATCAGCCAGGCAATGAAGGCGGGATGACTGTGATTGAAACGGTCGTAGTGCAAAACAGTTGCCAGGAGCATAAACCAGACAAAGGCCGTCACCGCCGGGAAACCCAGCGCCACGTGATGCCACTTTTGCGCCAGCGCCACCCGTACAAAGAAATACGCTCCCGCCAGATAACCCGCCCCCATCATCATCGGCGTCATCGTCGGCTTAATCGTCCAGGCGAAAAAGTCACCAGTGCGGCCGGGCAGAAAGTAGAGGATGATGAAAGCCAGCCCTAAAATCGGTGCCACCAGGG
>JACSSI010001009.1 GCA_014879345.1 Anaerolineae bacterium
GGCGAACGGCCGTTTTGCACCCAATCCAAATACGCCGCATCAGTCATCTGGTACAGCGCGTCACCCACAATGGGATGACCGATGGCCGCCAGGTGAACGCGCAGTTGATGCGTGCGCCCCGTCTTCGGCTGGAGTTCGAGCAGAGCATAGTCGGTTCCGAGAGTTTTGTGCAGGTGGTAGTGGGTAACGGCCGTTTTCCCTTCACCACCTGCCACTACCTGCTGCCGCGCCGTTTTTGTGTCTGGTACTTTGCCCAGCGGCAGATCAATCACACCGCTGGCTGGCACTGGCTGCCCATGAACTACCGCCAGATACTTTTTTATCACCTGCCCCGCGCCGAAATCAGCACTAAGTTGGCGTAGCACGGATTTATCTTTTGCCAGCACCACCACACCAGATGTATATGTATCCAGGCGATTCACCAGATCGACATCTGGATAGAGCGGTTCATGTTGGTAACGCAAGTAATAGATGAGATTTTCGGTGACGAATTTGCCCTGGCTGTGCATGCGTAACCCGGCAGGCTTGCTCACGCCCAGCAGCCAGTCATCTTCATATACAACAGGCACGTGTAACCCTTCAGGTGGTTCCGGGTCTGGCATGTGATAGATGATGGTGTCTCCCTGGCGCACCCGGGTTGTCGTGGTACAGGGAATGCCGTTGTGGGTTAAACGGCCGTTCTTCACCAACTCGCGCCATTTCTCAGGAGAAAAATAGGTGAACCGTGTGGATAAATAATCCACAAGCAGGGCGTTCTGAAAACCAGGGGTTACTTTGGACGAGACTTCCATTTGCCCCTAGTATGGCTTGCTTTGCGCAATATAACCAGTCATAAACGGCCGTTTTCCTTCGCAAAACTCACCTGTATTACATTCATCGCTCCCATTTGTGATAAATGTCACAATCAAAGTTACCGTAAACCTGCTAAACTCTTCACGGATAGAAAGTTTTCTTTTAAGAGGAGTTACCTCCATGACAACAAAAACATTTACTGCCACGTCTCATATGTTTTCAGCGGCAACGGCCGTTACCAGTTCAATTCGTGATTTTAATTTGCAAATGCATGAACCTTGCTGCGGTGAAGCCGGCCAAGTCGTCAATCCCATCGAAATGATGTTGAGCGCTTTGGCCTCCTGCCAATGCCTTGCCGCAAAAAATTATGCAGCCTTACACGGCATCGCCATTCACGAGTTCAATGTCGATCTACACGGCGATGTAGACCCAGACCGGCTTGTCCCCATCAACGGAGACGATGCTGAACATTTCCAGGAAGTGCGCATGAAAACACACATCAAAACCAGTGCGCCGCCGGAAAAAATAGAGCAGTTCCGCAGTTTTATCATGCACAAATGCCCGTTGAGCCAAACGATGTTACACGGCGTCAATATCGTGGCCGATGACATCGTTATCGAGTTAGACGACGATACCATCGCGGAAGCGCATGGGCATGTAATGGCCGCCTGGTAATTAGCTAGAACCACCGCTTAGACATCACTATTTCCTCCGGAAAAAGGCGCACAAATTTGTGCGCTTTTTTCATTCTCATCCCAAAAACCTGTCAGCTCTTTCTCTTTTATGCTATCCTTCCCTCCATATCCAGATAGCCGAGGGAAACGTATGATCACACTCTCACCACAACAATTTGTAGCCAAATGGGGACAGGTTCAGCTCAAGGAAACGGCCGTTTCCCAATCCCATTTCAACGACATCTGCGCCCTCGTCGGCCACCAGACGCCTGTGCAGTATGACCCCAAAGGCGAGACCTTCACCTTTGAAGCCCAAAGCACCAAACCCGACGGCCAAAAAGGCTTCGCCGACGTCTACTTCCGCGACCACTTCATCTGGGAATACAAAGGGCCGCACGCCGACCTGACCAAAGCGTACCAGCAGCTTCAACTCTACCGCGAATCCCTCTCCAATCCGCCCCTGCTCATCACCAGCGACATCCACACCATCCACATCCACACCAACTTCAACAACTACCCGCGCCAAACCCACACCATCACCTTCAACGACATCCGC
>JACSSI010000075.1 GCA_014879345.1 Anaerolineae bacterium
CCAGGCATCATCACATCCAACAAAACTAAATCGGGGGTATCTTCTGTGACCATGCTTAAGGCTTGACGGCCGTTATAGGCACCACGAACTTTATACCCTGCTTGTTCAAGGATAATTCTACATAATTCTACGAGTGATGGTTCATCGTCTACGACGAGGATATTGCTTAGTAGTGTCATGATTAGAGAATTGTATTGCAGAAAAAAGGAAGGGTAAATAGGCACAAAGAACCATTCACAATGGCGAAAATAAAGAGTGCGTTAAAAATGAAAAAGCCCGCATTGTGCGGGCTGTTTTTATTGTTGTGCGGCGCCGTAACTTCGTTTGGCGGATACGTTTTGGGCTTGTGGCCCTTTGCCACGATCTACCAGATCAAATTCGACCCGGTCGCCTTCGTACAAATTACGATAGCCTTCGCCGTCAATGGCAGAATAATGAACGAAGACTTCTTGTTCACTATCATCTGGGTTGATGAAGCCATAACCTTTTAGCCGACTGAACCACTTCACAACACCCTGTGTTTTACTCATCATTGCATACCTCCGATTTCAACTAGACCAAGTGAGTATATGCTCTATAGTTAAGCGTTTTTTCAGGAGTGAGTCCATAAAAAGAACGTGAAAGAAAGGGGAAAGATGCGTAAGGAACGAAACTTGGTGATGGGTTTTCTTTGGGAGCGTAGGGATTGGAGAGTAGCGATCAAAAATCTCCAATCCCTTCTTATACAAAACGAGGTTTAAGAACGGCTTGGAGTAGCACTTTATCTGCGCCCGTGTTGGTGAAGTTGGTTTGTCGGGCCAGGGTTTGAGAGGCGGTGTTGCTGGTCGCGACTTCGTAGAGGGGAGAACGGCCGTTTTCCAACACATACCCCACGATTGCCGACAGCACACTCACGCCCAGGCCCTGCCGTTGGTGCGCCGCATCCGTGTTCACGGAGAGGCTGGCATAGTCGGGCGACTGCCAGTTGATGCCCGCCGAGGCAATGACGCGATCATCTTGCTGGGAGCGCACCACAAAGCGGGGCAGGCCGTTGGGGCCGGTGCTTTGTGTGACGAGCACGTTGATGACCGGCTCAAAGTGATTGCGCGAAAGTGTGTAGAGGTGGAAATGTTCGATGGTTTGCACGTCAAAAAGCGCTTGTAGGAGAGGTAGATAATCGGTGGGGGCTTGAATGATAACGGCCGTTTCTGGCTGTATCCCGTTGTAAATGACGGCGGCACTCGTTTCCAGGTCGGCAATGGGCAGGCGCATCGTCACCAAAGGGCGAAACAAATCCAGCCCCGTGCGCGAAAAAGTGACAAAGCCCTCGGCGCGTTCCGCCTCTGCGGGATAGGGCAGCACAGACGATTTGCCATCGGGATGATGAAATGCGTAATAAACGGCCGTTGCATCGGCTGGGTTGTCGCTCAATAAATGTTGAATAGCGCGTCGTCGTTGGTCAATATCCATGCGATGGTCTAGCTCCAGAAAAAAGAAGTCAGGATAAAAATCCCAAAAATAATAAGCATGATACCAGAAATGAAATAGGTAACTCTTGTAAATGATTCACCAAATAATTTAATCTGAAGGTAATCGTTAAAATCCCAATACATTCGCTTTTTTGCACAAATGATGTTGATAATGCCAACTAAAATTAATATCAGCCCGAACCAAAACATTTATTTCAGCCCTTTATGTTAGTGTTACGATGGTTGTCCTCTCTCTATTACTAATAGCAAAGCGTTGAATAATACTGGTAATCCATTTTCCAGTTCTTCTAGCGTAGTCTCGTTAATTTTAATTGGGCTGGATAATAATTCGGTTTCGATATGGCCGTTTTCCCAACAAACATCAGCAGAGACAATTTCAGGCACTGTCGCTAAATGCCTAAAAGCAATCACCATAGCAACATTATCTGGTTGATTCACATCAACATTGGTAAAGGAGCAATCCAACCCAATTTGGTGTCCTTGATTCTTTGTTTTGGCACCGAACGAATGTGACCAAATAGTAGTATTTACATTTGGAAACTTTTGTATGATCTGCTCTTTCATCTCGTTTAGGTGAGGAAAGAATCGCTTTTCCAATTCCTGAACAACATTATCAGTGCTCATATCAGTCTGAAATTCTCGTTTCAAGTTGGTACTTAATATTACTTGTATTGCCACATCAATTGCAGCGGCAACGGCCGTTTTCTTCTCATCCATCAACTGCCCAAATGTTGCCATATCTTCAGCACTCTCCAGGACGTAGCCGTCGGCGGCGAGGATGGCGGCCGTTTGCACACCGCGCAGGCTGCCCACTACAAAGAGCGCGGCACACTCCATTTCCACCGCCAGCACATTGGCTTCCGCCATGTGGGCATAAAAAGGGGTGTGCGGATTTTCTACGCCAGAGTAGAAAGCATCGCGCGTGAGTACAATGCCAGTGTAAGCAGGCACTGATTGCTGGACGGTCGCTTCTTGCAAAGCCAGCACCAGCGCGACATCCGCCACCGCCGGATACCCGTCCGGGGCTACTTCTCGCACATACCCGGTGCGCTGCACGGCCGCTGACGCGATGACCAATTCGCCAGGTTTGATATAAGGCTGCAAACTGCCGCAGGTGCCCACGCGGATGATTTGCCTGGCTCCGGCTGCAATCAACTCTTCAAAAGCAATCGCCGCCCCCGGTGCGCCAATGCCATGCGAGGTAACGGTTAAGGAACGGCCGTTTTTCTTCCCCACATACGTCCGATACTCCCGCTTTTCCGCCACCAACTCGTGTTCGTCCAACTGCTCTGCAATCTGGGTGGCTCTGGCTGGATCACCGCAAGTGATAACGGCCGTTGGAATACTGCCAGGCACTAAATCCGTATGAGGTAAACGTTTCGTCATAAAATTAGTGACACAGAGAACACGGAGAAGGCACAGAGACACACAGAGTTTTTTTAAGGTTTCTCTTTTCCTCTGTGGTTCTCCGTGTGCCCTCCGTGAATCTCCGTGTTCCTAACCTTTACTGCTGGAATTCCATACCAGACGGCTTGTTGTCCAACAACGTTTCCAGTTTTTCCATCACATCGTCAGTCAACTTATCCACGACATCCATCGCCTTCATGTTTTCCACCACCTGGCTGGCACGGGAAGCTCCCGTGATAACAGTGCTTACGTTCGGATTCTTGAGACACCAGGCAATCGCCAACTGCGGCATCGAGATGCCCAAATCATCAGCCACAGGCACCAGTTCGCGTACCGTTTGCAACCGTTTCTGCCCATCTTCGCTCTCAAACATCTTCTTGAGCCATTCGTACCCTGGCAAATTGATGCGCGAATCTTCAGGCACGCCATCGTTGTATTTACCAGTCAGTAAACCAGAGGCCAATGGTGACCAGATGGTTGTGCCTAAGCCCATTGCTTCATACAGACGAGCATATTCCACCTCAACCGTGTGGCGGTGGAACATGTTATACTGCGGCTGCTCCATCGTCGGTGGAATGAGGTTGTATTGGCGGGCCGTGCTGTACGCTTCCATTAACTGCTGCGCCGACCATTCAGAGGTGCCCCAGTAGAACACTTTTCCCTGCTGAATCAGTTCCGTCATGGCGCGCACCACTTCTTCCATCGGCGTTTCGGGGTCGGGACGATGGCAGAAATAGAGGTCGAGGTAATCGACTTGCAGCCGCGCCATTGCCTGATGACACGCTTCGTAAATGTGCTTGCGGCTCAAGCGGTTCTGATTGGGTTTGGGATTAGCAACAGCGCCGCCCCACACCTTGCTGGAGATGACGAGACTGTCGCGCTGCCAACCTGCTTTTTGCAACGCCTCGCCCATAATCGTTTCTGCCTGCCCGTGGGCATACACTTCGGCGTTGTCGAAGAAATTAACGCCGGCATCGTAAGCGGCTGTCATAATTTCCAATGCCTCATCAACGCCAAACTGGATACCAAACGTAACCCAGGCGCCAAATGAGAGGGCGCTTACTTTTAAGCCAGATTTTCCTAAATGACGATATTCCATGTTTTGCTCCTTTTGCTGTTTACTTTGTTGAAAATGACTCCCGTTTCATTTCGGAAAATAGAGTGTACTAGACACACACCTTTTCCCGCAAATGGAATTGACTTTACCCATACAGGTGGGGTAGAATGCCTGTGTTGGCATTCATAGAATGCTCACATTTTGAAACACCTCCTTGTGTTGTGTACCTGTGAAATACCCCGTATGTCTTTGAGACATGCGGGGTTTTTGTTTTAAGCAAGAAGTGCAAAAAGTGGCAAGGTTGCAAAGTGACCTTGCAATCCTGCTGCTCTGCAACGTTTAACTATGAAATCACCTGTCTCAACAGCCCAATACGGCCGTTTACTTATCACTTATCTCAAACCCTTAAAAGGGCGGGTCTTGCTGCTGGTTTTGCTTGTCCTGGTTGGCATTGCTTTGCAGTTGTTGAATCCCCAGTTGATTCGGCGCTTTTTGGATGGGGTGGAATCGGGGCAAAGTTTGCCTGAGTTGGTGTGGACAGCGGTCGTTTTCACCGGCATTGCTGTTACCGCGCAGCTCACCAAGTTGATTGGCGCCTATGTGGGTGAAGTGGTGGCGTGGCGGGCGACCAATGAACTGCGAGCTGATCTGGCGCTGCACTGTTTGCAGCTAGACATGTCGTTCCACAAAGCACACAAACCGGGTGAACTGATTGAGCGCGTTGATGGTGATGTGAATTTGTTGGCGAATTTTTTCTCGCAGTTGATCATCCAGTTAGTCAGTAACTTTTTGCTCATTGTGGGTGTCCTTGTGCTGTTGTGGTTGGTTGATTGGCGGATTGGGGCAGCTATTACTGTGATTATGGTTTTGGGATTGGTGACGCTCAACTGGTTTAACAAGCGCCTGGTTCCCCGTTGGCAGGCATTGCGCCAGGTTAGTTCAGACCTTTTTGGCTATTTGGAGGAATGGTTGGGAGGCACTGAAGAAATTCAAACCAATGCCGCTGCGCCCTATATTATGAATCGTTTATATGGGTTGATGCGGGAGCGCTGGCACAAAATGCAACGTGCGATGCGTTTAAATTTTGGCGTGATGTCTCTGCCCACGCTGATACCGGCGCTGGCCTATATTGCTGCCTATTTATGGGGAGCAAAGGTGTACACCAATGAACTCGTTACGATTGGTACTGTCTATCTGATTTTTTATTACATCGATGTCATAAAGGGGCCGTTGTGGGTAATTCAACGGCAGGTTCAGGATTTGCAGCAGGCGGCCGCGAGTATGAATCGTATTGTCGAACTGCTTGAGCAGCAGCCAACGATTCTTGATGGCAGCCAGGATAGTTTGGCAGATGGCGCGTTGGCGGTGCGTTTTGAGACCGTTTCGTTTAGTTATGCGGATGATCCGGAGACGTTGATTCTTGACGAGATTGATTTTACGTTGGCGCCAGGGCGAATCCTGGGCTTGTTGGGGCGCACGGGCAGCGGCAAAAGCACGCTCACGCGGCTGCTTTACCGGTTTTATGATCCGACGGTGGGGAGCGTTTGTTTGGGGGATGGCAACGGCCGTTTCCACCCCCTTCCCGATCTCACCCAGGCCACCTTGCGTCAGAGGATTGGCATGGTGACTCAGGAAGTGCAGCTTTTTCATGCCAGCCTGCGTGACAACCTCACCCTGTTCAACGACACCATCGACGATGACCAGATTTTGGCAGCCTTAACACACCTCGGCTTACGTGACTGGTTGAACGGGCTGCCTGCGGGTCTGGATACGGCGCTGGAAGCTGGCAAAAGCCTTTCAGCCGGGGAGGCGCAGTTGTTGGCTTTAGGCCGCGTTTTCTTGGCAGATCCCGGTCTTGTCATCCTGGATGAAGCCTCTTCCCGACTAGACCCGGCGACTGAGCATTTGATTGAACGGGCGCTCGACACGTTATTGGCGGGGCGGACAGTGATTATTATTGCGCACCGGCTGGCAACTGTGCAGCGGGCAGACGAAATTATGATATTGGAAAACGGCCGTTTGCTGGAACATGGCAACCGCCTGGATTTAGTGCAAGACAAACAGTCTCGTTTTTACCAACTGCTGCAAACCGGCATGGCCGATGCCGTTTTAGCGTAAATGGTGAAAGACCTGACAGGTTCCTGTAAATCATGTGTGTATTAGACAGCAAGTCTAGCTTAGATGCTTTGCAATCAGGCTACTCGATGAACCTGTCAGGTCTATGATAGCGGAAAAAATTATGCAACAGACACAAGTTGAAACCCTAAAAACCTACCAATACTTTTGGCAGCTCATCCGTTTTCGCCCGAGATACTACGCGAAGGATTTGAGCGGCGTTACCATTCACTTTGCCTTGTCTACCGTGCAAGGACTGGTATTGAAAGCCTATTTTGATGGCCTCACTGGCGTTGGCGGCTTACCGGTGTGGCAAGTGGTGGGCGTGCAGATTGTTCAAGTGATATTGGTTTTGCTCAGTTTGTATGTGGCCGTTATGGGTTATGTCAACTTTACCCAGCATGGTATGTCCTTGCTCATCCGCAACCTGTTCCGCCACATCTTAAAAATGCCAGGGGGGCAGGCACTGCCCAACAACCAGGATGGCAGCACCATGACGACCGGGCAAGTCGTCAGCACGCTGCGTGATGATGTGGACGAGATGGCACATTCCATCATCATTATTGATGACACGGTGGCGCTGTCGGTCACGGCGCTGATCTCGTTTACGATTATGCTGCGCATCAACGTGTGGGTGACGCTGGGTACTTTCATTCCGCTGGCAATTATCATCGTGATTGCCCAACGGCTGGGTGGCCGCGCCAAGTCCTATCGCCAGGCCAGCCGTCAGGCTACCAGCGATGTTACGGGCATGATTGCCGATATGTTCAACGCTACCCAGGCCGTTAAAGTGGGGCACGCTGAAGAGCGCATTATCGCCCGTTTCCGTAACCTGAATGATCGACGGCGGGAAACGATGGTTAAAGATCGATTTTTGGTGCATTTGATTGATACGTTGAGCGGCAGCACTGTCGATATCGGTGTCGGGTTCATTTTGTTGGTGGCGGCGCAGGCGATGTATGAGGGTACGTTTACTGTGGGTGATTTTGCCTTGTTTGCCTCATTTATCTGGCCGTCTACGCATTTGATGCGGACTATTGGCAATTTTTTGACGCGCTACAAGCAGGTGGGGGTGTCTACCAATCGTATGGAAGCGATTATGCAAGGTGAACCGGCAGGTGCTGTCGTTGCCCATCATCCTATTTACATGACGGGTGACTTGCCAGCGATTCCTTTTTCACCGAAAACGGCCGTTCATCAATTTGAGGCGCTTCGTGTGAAAAACCTCAGTTATCGGTATGAAGGTGGCAGCGGTAATGGTGATGGCACTGACGGCATTGAAAATATCAGCTTCGATGTGGCGCGTGGGTCGTTTACCGTCATCACAGGCCGCATCGGTTCTGGTAAAACGACGCTGCTGAAAGTGCTGCTCGGATTGCTGCCTCTGCAAACGGGGGAAATCTGGTGGAATGGGGAACTTGTTTCTGATACCACTTCATTTTTTGTACCGCCGCGTGCTGCCTATACGGCGCAGGTGCCGCGTTTGTTTAGCGAGTCACTGCGTGACAATATTTTGCTGGGAATTCCTGAGGAGCAGGTTGATGTGGCGGGGGCATTGGCAACGGCCGTTATGACCCAAGACCTGCTCAGTATGGAAAACGGGCTGGAGACAATGGTCGGCCCGCGCGGGATTCGCCTCTCCGGCGGGCAGGTGCAGCGCACAGCGGCGGCACGCATGTTTGTTCACGATGCCGAACTGCTCATTTTTGATGATCTTTCCAGTGCCTTGGATGTGGAGACGGAGCAGCAGTTATGGGAAAACGTGGCAGAACGGATGAAGGATGAAGGTGGACGGCAGAAAGAGGTGACGGCGTTGGTGGTATCGCATCGGCGGCCAGCCTTACGCCGGGCTGATCATATTATTGTGTTGGAGAACGGCCGTTTAGCCGACCAGGGTACCTTGGATGAGTTGTTGCAACGCTGTGAAGAAATGCAGCGTTTGTGGCAAGGGCAGGTATAAAATAGCGCGTATGAACATTAAACCGACCGATCCTTGCCCTTGTTTCAGTAAACGGCCGTATCAAGCTTGCTGCCAGCCCTGGCATGAGGGCAAAGCCGCGCCCTCTCCTGAGCATCTCATGCGTTCCCGCTTTGCGGCCTATGCCTTGGGCAAAGTTGGCTACCTTATCCGCACCACCCATCCCCACAGCCCCCACGCTCAGCCAAATCAAAAAGTCTGGCGGCAAGAGCTTCACGCTTTTTGCCGCCAGACTGATTTCCTCGGTTTACAGATTTTGCAGGCAAAGGAACCTCAGGGGGAATTCGGCTGGGTAACGTTCCGCGCCCTTCTCATGCAAATGGGTCGTGATGTGTCCTTTACAGAAAAGAGTAAGTTTGAGAGGGTAAACGGCCGTTGGCTCTACCACTCTGGTGACTATTCATAAACAAACTTATTCTTCCTCTTCATCGAAGAGGTTCAAGCCAGCATCCGTGATTTGTAGGCGATATAGTCCCTTAAAATCATGAGGATCCGCCGGTTCACCTTTGCGTAAAATCACAATCTTCCCGGCCACAGCCAATTGTTTACTTGTCAGCCGGATACGCTTGGTTAATGTTTGCCAAAAGTCTGGCAAAATAACGCGGGCAACATCTTCTGGTTTCACAGAGCCAGTTAAGCCAGCCTCTCGGCACATTGCTAAAATTGTTTCGCGCACTTCATCATCGCTGACCCTGCGCGGTTTCTTGGGTAATTCTCTTGCCATCTACAATCGTCTCCTTGGTAACTGGGAGCGCGGACAGCTTGTCCGCCCTTTGCGGTCTGGCAGACCGCGCTCCCAGATTTTTATTTATCGTGGCTTCGGCGCGAGATCAGCCGAACGGTGCGCCCCGCTCATGGGGACGCCTCAATAAAAATTGAAGCAGGAGTATACCAACAATGCGCCTCATCAAGAAATAGCTGTGCCTTTATGTGAAAGCTGCGTGAACTCTGATTGGCTTTAACAAAAGTGTTAAGAAATTAGGACTAGAGTAATGGTGTGTTGTTAAGACCCAGATAATGTGCAACCGGATGGTTGAGCAAAACTACATTGAGGATAAGTTAATGAAACTCACAATTACTGCCGATATTATGGATGATCCGGGTTTAGCTAAATATTTGGATGGATGTCTAACATCTGCAGATAAGCGGTCACTGCTCAAAGCTGTTGTTTACACAACATTGCAAGATATGATTTCATATTATGACGGTGGACATCGTCATTTGGATATACAGCTTCAATTGGAACAACAAAATATGGGAACTGCATTGTAACGGCCGTTTCTCCCCCACGCATAAAAAAGACCGACTGTCGCCACAGCCGGTCTCCTCATTCAAGCAGTCACACAATCAACCAAACAATCTAGTTCAGAGCAGGTAATTGTTCGCCTTCCTGAGTAGCCCACTGCATCGTATATAGATTGTAATAGCGCCCTTTTTGTGCCAGTAGTTCCTGATGGGTCCCTTGCTCCACGATTCGGCCACTATCCAATACTACAATCTGATTGGCATTGATAATCGTACTCAGCCGGTGGGCAATGACAAAACTGGTGCGTCCTTGCATGAGTGTGTCCAGCGCCTGTTGAATTTGCTTTTCAGTGGTGGTATCCACGCTGCTTGTCGCCTCATCCAGAATGAGAATGTGCGGATCAGAGAGGAGCGCACGCGCAAACGAAATCAATTGCCGCTGGCCGACGCTCAGGTTTTGGCCGTTTTCCTCTACAACAGTGTGGTAACCATTTGGCAGGCGGCGAATGAACTGATCTGCACCCACTGCTTTTGCGGCCGCCTCTATTTCTTCTTCTGTGGCATCTAAACGGCCGTAATGGATATTGTCGGCGATAGTGCCAGCGAAGAGGAAGGTGTCTTGCAACACAATGCCCAACTGTCGGCGCAAGCTGGCACTGGTGACATGACGGATGTCATAACCGTCAATAAGCAGCTCCCCATCAGTAATCTCAAAGAAGCGTGACAGCAAGCGAATAATGGTGCTCTTGCCTGCACCTGTTTCGCCGACCAGGGCAATCCGCTCCCCAGGTTCTACGTTGAGATTAACATCTTTAAGAATGAGTTGATCCTTATGGTAGCCAAAATTGATATGCTTGAACTCGACATGCCCTTCAATTTCAGGCAGCGGGATGGCATCTGGTGCGTCTTGAATGTCTGGCGTGGTATCCAGCAGGTTAAAGATGCGTTCGCTGGCCGCCATGGTTGCCTGGAATACGTTGTAGCGCTGTGCCAATTCTCGAATCGGTTGGAAAAAGCGCTCCACGTACAAGACAAAGGCAATGAGCGTACCGGCTGTCAAACTGTCTTGCAGCACCAGCCAACCGCCAGCTACCACCACCAAAGCCGTCGCCAGCGACCCGATGAAGTCTACGCCGGGGAAGAATAAGGAAGCCAGGCGGGTGGCTTCTATATTGGCGTCAAAGTAAGAGCGGTTCAAATCGTCGAAGTAGTCGGCATTTAACTGCTCACGGGTAAAACTTTTGGTGACGCGAATACCAGAGATGGATTCGTTGAGGTAGCCGTTGATGAGGGATAGGCGCTGACGGGTGGCGCGATAGGCATAACGGACGCGCACGCGCCAATAGTTGGTGAGGATAATCATCAACGGCAGCACAGAAAACGTGACCAGCGCCAGTTGCCAGTTCATGATCAACATGGCGATGACGATGCCGATGAGGATGAATACGGAACGGAACAAACCGGTAATTGACCAGGTGATGAAATCTTGTAAAACGCCTACGTCGCTAATGAGGCGGCTCATCAGGCGGCCCACGCTGTAGTTGTTGTAAAAGCTGAGGGTGAGCGTATGCAGGTGACGGAACAAGCGGCTGCGGAAATCTGCAACGACTTTAGTTCCCACAAAGGCCATAAGCGAGATACGGGAGCGGTTGGTTATCCATTCAAATACGGAGACGGCCAGGAAGAGGGTCGTCCATTTGCGCAAGATGGGCATGGAGCCAGTGCGAATGCCAGCATCAATGGCCTGGCCGATGATCCAGGGCTGAGCCACACTCATGAGAGAGCTAATGATCATGAGGATGATGGCGATTGTTAATTTTGCTTGATAGGGTTTTAGAAAAACGCCTAGCCTTCGTACTAAACGGCCGTCGTAAGCCTTGCCAATAAGCACATCCTCTTCTTCGTCTTCCAACATGGTGCGGATTTTTTCTTCTCTATCACGGCGTTCTTTTTCTTCGATGCCCATGCGGGAATCGTATATTTTTGGTTGGGAACGGCCGTTTTTCTTTCCATCTTTTACGTCAGCCATAGCTACTCACCCTGCTCCATACGCTGTTGCAACGCTACAAACGCTTCCTGATCCTTCAACTGCAAATCATAAATTTCACGGTAAAGGCCATTTTGTGCCAGCAAGGAGTCGTGCTTTCCCCGTTCCACCACACAACCCTGGTCTAACACCAAAATATAATCCGCATTTTTGAGCGTGAGTAAGCGCTGGGCAATGATAAACGTGGTACGTCCCTCCATCAGCGTCTCCAACGCCTGTTGTATGAGATGCTCCGTCTCAGTGTCCACACTGCTGGTAGAGTCATCCAGAATGAGGATACGCGGATCATTGAGCAAGGCACGTGCAATTGCCACGCGCTGCTTCTGCCCGCCACTGAGCGTAACACCCCGTTCCCCGACGCGCGTCTCATACCCATTTTGCAGGTTGAGGATGAAATCATGCGCCCGTGCTGCCTTCGCTGCGGCAATCACATCATCCATGTTAGCGCCCGGTCTGCCGTAGGCAATGTTTTCAGCAACGGTCTGGCTAAACAAGAAAGGGTCTTGCAGCACAATGCCGATATGTTCGCGTAAATCTTGCAGCTTTAAATCGCGTACATCATACCCATCTAGCAGCA
>JACSSI010001010.1 GCA_014879345.1 Anaerolineae bacterium
ATATATTTGTTCTCTTAAATATTCTTTTACATCATTTTTGAGTATTTTGTACCGATACTTTGGACAAAATACAATATGATATTTGCACTCATATAATGAGTGCGATAGCCTCTTAAATTGACGAGTACCATATTTCTCCTATTAGTTGCACCTTCTAGGTAGAAATATGGTACTCGTCATACTCAATACAATGGTAGAACCTTTACTTATTCCACTGCCAGAGGCAGTGGTTTACTCTATTAATTAATCCTAGTTGCTACCTCTGATGAAAATTCGAGAAATCTGCAACAAATATGTCATGCTGAGTGAAACGAAGCATCCCAACAGCATTAAATGAGCGAGAAATCAGGGATTCTTCACTGCGTTCAGAATGACGTGTAGAAATTGAGTTTATAGTGACAACTTAAGTTAAGTAAGGAAAATTCAACCATGAGTAAAAATCCACCTAAGAAAACAAAAGTCCCAACTTTTGACCAAATGATGAACCCATTAATTCAAGCATTGAAAAATTTAGGTGGTTCAGGCACCATCGAGGAAATCTATAATCAAGTCGCAGAAATTCTTGAACTTACAGATGAACAATTAGAAGTTTTGCATAATCCAGACTCAAGTAGTCAAACTGAAATTGAATACCGCCTAGCATGGACTCGAACATATCTCAAAAAGTATGGAATCCTAGAAAACTCTAGTCGTGGCATTTGGGCGTTAACTTCAGAGGGGCGTCAAGTAGATAAAGTTAATCCAATAGCTGTAAAAAAAATCGTTCGGGATCAAGACAAAGAAAAACAAGTCACGAACGATATTGACGAATCTTCGGAAGAATCCGAATTAACCTGGAAAGAAGATTTATTGTCCACCTTAATCAAAATGGACCCTTCCGCATTTGAAAGATTAACACAAAGAATCTTACGCGAATCTGGATTTATTCAAGTTGAAGTAACTGGTAAAAGTGGGGATGGTGGAATAGATGGAAAAGGGATAATGCGATTAGGTGGTCTGTTAAGTTTCCATGTCTTCTTTCAATGCAAAAAATATAAAGATTCTGTATCTGCCAGTCAGGTTAGAGACTTTAGAGGCGCGATGGTAGGTCGTGCAGACAAAGGCTTATTAATTACAACTGGAAATTTCACCAGAGCAGCGGAGCAAGAAGCTACAAGAGATGGCGCGCCTCCCATTGATCTTATCGACGGAGATATGCTAACGAATATCCTCAAAAATTTAAATCTTGGCGTTTCAACTAAAATTGTTCAGGTTGAACAAATCGAAATTAATCATGCCTGGTTTTCAGGCTTATAAAGAAGAAATCATGACGACACAACCATACACCCCAGAAGAAATTCACACCGTACAAAAAGCGTGGTCCCGCCTCTGGTGGGCGGCGCTCATCCAAGGCATCATCGCCGTTGGCCTCGGCCTCTACACCATCTTCAACCCCGGCCAATCCCCCACCAGAATCGTCGAAATCTTGGGCCTCTTCATCATTCTGGACGGTGGTATCGACATCATCGCCGCCTTCGTGGAGCGCAAACGGATTCGCAATTGGGGCAGACACGTGCTCACTGGCGTATTTATCACCATCGCCGGGTTCGCCATCATCGCCCTGGCGGAACTGATTGCTGGTGTCACCCTCGCCATTCTCATCTACCTCGTTGGCTTCATTTTGCTCATTTCTGGCATCTACTCGCTCATCAAAGCCTTGCATTTACGCAGCCACGTTGGCATTGATTGGTCTCGACTGTTCATTGGGGCGCTCAAAATTTTCTTCGCCCTCGTCCTATTCACGCAGACCAAAGCCACTGCTACGATTCTCGTGTGGTTCATCGGCCTGTTCTTGCTCCTGTTGGGCGCCGGACTGATTTTCGCCGCCTTCCGCCTACGCAAAATGAGCGACTACATCGCCCCCGCCATGAAAAACGATATCGTTGAAGCCCATCTTGTCGGCAATGAGGTTGTCGTCGATGGCGACCATATGGACACACCACCTGAAGACCTGAAAGAATTGCCGGATCACGTTGAATA
>JACSSI010001011.1 GCA_014879345.1 Anaerolineae bacterium
CTATCGATCTATTCCAAAACGAGCTATACATCTCAGATTCTGCTTTGAGCGCAAACGGCCGTTATCTAGCGGTTGGTGGCGAGAGTCAGGAAGTGTGGTTGTGGGATTTGACCGCACCAGACCCTTCAAAAACGAAAATCATCTTGCCCGGACACACCAGTCAAGTCGATTTTGTGGAATTTACGCCTGATAATCGCTGGTTGATTAGCGCCAGTGGGTATTCAATTTGGACAGAGGGCGAAAATGACCACACAATCCGGTTATGGGATATCCGTGATGATAATCTAGCGAACATCCAACCGGTAGAACTTTCAGGCCATCATGCCGATATAGCTGGCATACGCACCAGTGATAACGGCCGTTGGCTGCTCAGTTGGGACAACGACGATGTCGTCGGCGTTTGGGATTTGTGGGCAGATGATCTGGCTTTAACGCCACTCATGCTGACACTACCAGAACAAAGCATTGGCATCGGCTCCACCACGGTAGCCATTAGCCCAGATGGTCAATGGCTTGTCACGGGTGGCAATTTTCCCGATAACATCGTGCGCTTGTACAATTTGACTGCATCTGATCCAGAAAAGGAACCAATCTTCATCACTAAATATGATGATGACCCAATCAATGCCCTCATTCAAGAGAACGTTTTTTATTTTAGCGAAAACGGCCGTTGGTTAATAACGGGACGCACGGACAGCATTCATGCCACCCAACTATGGGATTTGGCTGCGCCTGATCCAACGCTAAACCCCATCTCTTTACAATGCAATGGAGACCAGTTTGTCGCCATCAGCCCAGACCGCAACTGGATTCTAACCAACGGCGACAATCTAACTGTGTGCTTATGGGATATTGCCCATCCAGATGAAGAGGTAATAAGGCATACGCTGTACAATCAAGCAGAGTTTAGACCTGACTACTTCACAGATTACACTTACGCTCAATTTTCTGGAGATAACAAAACCTTAATCACCACCAACAGTAGCGATTTTGTTCATTTTTGGGACTTGACTGCGCCCGACATCAATAAAAGTGCGAACATTATTCAGCAAGCGGGTGATTTTGCGTGGGTATGGACGGTGAATGAAAACGGCCGTTTTTTCGCCAGAGTAGCAGACCGTTCCCAAATTAATTTATGGGATCGGCAGATCAATCAAACCAGCTTAGAATCAGCCTGTGAAACCGTGGGACGCAACCTAACCTTGCAAGAATGGTATACTTATTTTGATAACACACCTTATCAGCAAACATGTCCTGACTATCCTACCCCTGGCGGATCATGAACCAAATCAGACCCTGGCTCTACATAGGTAAATACCGGGAAACCAAAGATTACCCATACCTCTCTCGCCACAATATCGGTGCTATGCTCCTGCTGGCTGAATCGGTTGAGCAACCCGGTATCACCTCGCTCTACCTGCCAGTAGAAGATGGCGAGCCACTCCCCATTGATTTACTCCAAGAAGGCTTGGCCTTCATCCACCAGCAGCACGAACAGGGGAAAGTTGTTTTAGTTGCTTGCGGCGCGGGCATTAGCCGTTCAGGCAGCTACGCCATCGCTGCGCTTAAAGAAAGCGAAAACCTCGGTCTGCTAGATGCTTTCCAAGAGGTTCAACAGCGTCATCCAGACACCATGCCCCATTACCGCCTTTGGCAAACGTTATGCGAATATTACGGCGAAGCTATTCCTTGGATTGAACTTCATCGCCACAAGACTGCTGATGATTGAAAACGGCCGTTTCCATCAAACAATCAAAGTCGAAATTTGCATCAACAGCGACACCCACGTCAAACAATCCGTGCAAGCCGCTTACCTGGGTGGGGCGGACACCATTGAACTATGCGGCCAAATGGCACTGGATGGGCTGACACCCTTGCCAGAACATATTGCCATCGCCAGAGAAGCGTTCGCCGACCGGCCGGGCTTGATGGTGATGATCCGGCCGCGTGGTGGGGACTTTTGTTATTCTGGTTCTGAGATTGAGGAGATGCTATTGGGGGTGGAAACGGCCGTTTCCC
>JACSSI010001012.1 GCA_014879345.1 Anaerolineae bacterium
GAGTCGATGTAGGCTTTGGCGATGGGGTATTCCAGCATGTAACCGTAGCCGCCGTGGAGTTGCAGGCATTGGTCGATGACGCGCACTTGCAGGTCGGTCGTCCACCATTTCGCCATGGCGGCTTGCTCTACAGTCAGTTCTCCTTTGTTGTGCAGGAGGATGCAGTGGTCGATGAAGGTACGGCCGATTTCGATTTCTGTTTTCATTTCGGCCAGTTTGAAGCGGGAGTTTTGGAATTTGCCGATGGGGCGGCCAAAGGCGGTGCGCTCCTGGCAATAGTGAATAGTCCATTCCAGGGCGACTTCGGCGGCGGCGATGGCGCCAACGGCGATGGTCAGTCGTTCCTGAGGCAGGCGCTGCATGAGGTAGATAAAGCCCATGTTTTCTTCGCCCAGCAGGTTGTCTACGGGTACACGCACGTCGCGGAAGAAGAGTTCGGCGGTATCCTGAGCGTGCATGCCGATTTTCTCCAGGTTGCGCCCGCGTTCGTAACCGTCCATGCCCCGTTCCACAACGATGAGTGAGACACCGTGAGCGCCTTTTTCAGGATCAGTCTTGGCGGCGACGATAACGAGATCGTTGAGGATGCCGTTGGAGATGAAGGTTTTTTGGCCGTTGATGAGATAGTGATTTTGTTCGCGAACGGCCGTTGTCTGTATCCCCGCCACATCACTCCCGGTATTGGGTTCGGACATGGCAATGGCGGCAATGATCTCGCCAGAAATCAGGTCGGGCAGCCAGCGCTGCTTCTGCGCTTCCGTGCCGTATTGGTTGATGTAGGGCACGACCATGTCCGTGTGGATGGCAAAACCAGGGCCAGAAGCGCTAACTCTTACCAGTTCTTCAGAGATGATGGTGTTGTAGCGGAAATCCTTTTCACCCATGCCGCCGTAAGCTTCGGCTGCGTCCATGCACAGGAAGCCAGACGCGCCTGCTTTCTGCCACAGGTCACGGGGGACGATGCCGTCTTTTTCCCATTGGGTATGAAAAGGGGTGATTTCTGCTGCCACAAAACGCCGAAACGCATCGCGGAACATGAGATGTTCGTCAGTGAGAATGTTGGAGCGCATGATTTTCTCCTAAATATTACCGCGATGCGCGGAGGTGTACCCAGAGCTTGTCGAAGGGCGAATTCTGCGGATTAAATTGCGTAAACTTGTTCTCGATGCTGTCTATTTGGTCTTTGATCTTTTTCAAACGCTTGTTTGAATTTTAACTCACGGTATTGGCTGATTGCAAGCCGTTTATCATAAGCTCGGTGTAGATTTGTGCGATTTGTTGGTTGGAAAGTCTGCCAGTTGGCTCGAACCAGGTAAGTGTCGAGTTGCAAAGGCCAAGCAGTGCTTTGACGATGATTTTTTGATCCAGGTCAGGGCGGAAATCGCCTGTGTCGATGCCTTCTTGCACGATGGCAGACCAGATGTTTTCGTAGTTTTTGAGACGGGTATTGGTGGTAACGGCCGTTTCCTCATCCAATGACATCAATATTTCCTGGGCGTTGATCAGATGCAAGTCTGCATTTTGTTGCAGAATACGCAGATGCTCCGTTATTGCCAGTGCCAGCTTTTGTTTGGGCGACTGGTCAGAATCGAGGATAGTTTGCAAGCTGTCTTGTGCTTCCTGGATAGAGCCAGTGACAAGCTCCTTGAGTAGATCATCTTTGGAGTTGAAGTAATAGTAGAGACTGCCTTTTTGCATTCCCAGTTCATCAGCAATGTCTTGCATGCGGGTGGCGTGGAATCCTTTTGTGGCAAACAGGCGGGCGGCGACGGCATACACTTCCGCTTCTCTTTTTTTCTGGCTGTTTTGTTTTTTCATCGTGATGAAGTTCTCAGGTGTTCAAGTTTCAAACGATTGTTTGAATTTTGGCGCAATCCTATCAAGACAAGATTGTCGTGTCAACTGTTAAGCGACCTGAGGGTGCGGTTTAAAGTGAGACTACAAAAGTCTCCTTCGTAAATAGCATCGAATTGTCACGAATTACCGCGAATTTTTGTTGGATAACGCCAAATAATT
>JACSSI010001013.1 GCA_014879345.1 Anaerolineae bacterium
CTTTTATCTGTTAAAGTTCTATAAGGTTTTTAGTTAAAGGTTTACATAATCTGTTTTTAAATAAGGTCTTTCTCGGGAGACTTAGTACAAAATATCGCTCTTATTCTACTCTGTCTAACTCGATTGTACGAAGGATGGGACGGTCGTCCGCCACTGGCTCACCTATTGAGCTTGTCACGGGCAGCCGTTCTCCCGACTGAGGATTGTAGAGACCAACAGCGATGGCATAACGGCCGTTTGCCACCCCATCCAAATCAAGCGTCATCCTATCATCCACTAACTTTCCCGGCGGCCAAAAAGTGGTGGGATAAGACCAATCACGAGGCATAGCATCATTTTGAACCACCATCTGTCCCGTTTCCGCATCAAAGAAATGCACGAAAACTTTGTAATCCGTACCCATGCGCTGCTGACCTTGCCAGTAAAGTGTCAGCGCTAAATTTGTCTCATCAAGACTCGTCTCATAACCTAGCAAACGTATCTCATCGCCAAACCACAGATCAAGCGCCTCAGCCGTTTCAGGCAACCCCACACCTTTGCAAGTTGTTTCACTCACCGTAACGGGAATAGACAATTTCTCTGATTGGTTGAATGCCCACTCTCCATCCATCGGCAAAAGTGAGAGATCAACCGTGTACGCACCTGCCATTAAATCTTCGGGGATAGCCAGCACATAGTATCCCCAGGCCCGTGCATTTTCCGGCCACTCAGAGGATGTCCAATCGCTGATGGGAAACCTCTCTGAATAGTGAATGACGCCTGTGCTGTCTACTAAATCCAGGTTAACGGAGAGATCTTCTGTGCTGGAAACGGCCGTTCCCCAGCCCACATCCAAAGCCCACACACCACCAGGATTAACACAATCCGCAGCAGGCAAAACTTTCACCGCCCCCAATCCAGGCAGCATCTCTTGCTCAAAATCAAAATCCACACCCACCTGCGGTGTCATCGTAAACACCATCACCGTTTCATCTTCAAAAAACGGTGGCACCATTAAATAATTTCGCCAATCAGGCCAATAACCCTCTTCAATTAGCGCTTTGTGAACGACAATCGTACCAATATCATCCGCAGCCAGTTCGCCCATTTGCCGACTCAGGTCTGGAAATTTGGGTGGCGTTTGGTCAAAGAGCAGCATAGCGTGGAGCCAGGGCTGGTTCTCCAAATAAGAAAATGCTCCCTGCGGATAGCGCGATGAATGCCCTTGCAAAATCGGCCGCTGATGCGTCACCTGAGCAAACATGTAGGGCTTCGATTTGTACGGATCAACGGGAATATCGAGAATCGCTGAGTCGTCCTGGGCTTGGGCTAACTCGGAAAATATGGGAGAAACGGCCGTTGTTTGCAGCGGAAAAGGTATCACCAAAAAATCAAACACAATCAACGCGCCCAAACCCGCTACAAACGCTTTCCAGTATCGTTGCCACCACGCATAGTGATGTAACGCCAACACACCATACGCCGCCAACATCGCCATCGGCAGCGCCAAAAACATATTAAACCGGTCTGGCTCCCGCAGCAAGCGCACAATAAAAAGTTCACCAGCCAGGCTGTACAACATCGGCACAGATGTAACCTGATTACCAAACACCCTCAGCGTAGGCCCCAAGGCAAGCAAAAGCAGCACAATGCCCATCACCAACCAGGGTAACGTTTTACGCCATGGGTTTTTCACAATGCCAAACACGGCTAATGCCAGAACAAACACACCTAAGTACGGAGAAAAACCACTACGACTACCACGATCTGGATAATACATTTCATATAAAGGTTGCGTCACACGTTTGAATAATGGATGTGAACTAGGCGGCGTGAGATAGGCAGCCAAATCCGTCTGCATCTTCAACTCTTCCCCTTCTACGATAAATTCAGTCGGCGTCTCTTGCCAAGCATTCACGAGAAGCAGCATAGGCGGCAATAAGGCCACAAAAGCAATCAACCCAGCACCCACAAGCAGTAAAATTAATTGCTTATCCAAATTACGCCACAGCAAAAAGAACAAAAAAATGCCGCCCA
>JACSSI010001014.1 GCA_014879345.1 Anaerolineae bacterium
CCGCACCACCACATCCCCATTGACCACTTCGCCTAAATCGATTGCCGCTGTCTCTACTTCAATTTGGGGGTCTTTGCCACTACACGCGACTAGGCCATAGCCCAGTACGATCAAGCCTAACAAGAGTAATATTTTTTTCACTGTGTTTCTTCTACCTCCGCTGCAAATGGAAATGTCCATAGATAATCAATGAGCGCCCAAACCTCATCTTCTGTGAAGATGTTGCCCCAATTGGGCATACCGGTACCCATACCACCCCGGATAATTTTGCCATGCAGCAAGGCTGAACTGGCGCCGGGCATCTGGCTTAGATCTGCAAAATCGGGAACGGCCGTTGGTTGGTCAACCGCTATCGGCCCATCACCAGCCCCTTTGGGCCCATGACAAGACAAGCAGTTCGACTGGTACAATGTTTTGCCCAATTCTAGGGAAGCAGGCTCGCTTTGGTTTTGCCACGACCAGGCTATCCAATCCCATAGCTCCCTATCCGTCAATGCCTCTGTCTCTGAATTTTTGCGCAATTCCTGCCACACTTGAGCAGGACTTTGGGTTTTGTAGGTTTCCTCATCTACTACTGCGGTTTGTAGTTCAATGGTGGCCCCCCGTGCCGCCGACGGCCGTTTTGCAGGCGGGTCAATCTCATGAGGGGCGTCAATATCTAGCCCCAGGGTAACATAGAGAGGGGGAGAGGCTGGCTCCCGTTTGGCAGGCACATCCCCGGTCACTTCAATTGTGCCGCGCATCCGCCAATGATCTCGGCTGCAAAAGCGCGTGCAATAAAATGTATACACGCCCGGCTCATCAAAAACCAGCTCCACGTCAACTGGTTTACCCGGGGGAATGTCAATGGGCGCCCAATCCGTCTGCCCGACGGCAAAACCATGCATCATATCAGAAGCAGTGAAGCGTAGTTTGAGTGGTTCTCCTACCTGCGCTTGTAACACATCGGGAGTCCAGCCCCCCACTTCTGGACGACTGGCCTCTACCAGGGTGCTGCGCGGCCACACAAACCAGAGCGCAACGGCCGTTAATCCCAACAATCCTAACAAAAAGAGAGACGCCGCTATACGTTTGTTTGTCATCATACCAGTTTATTCCAGCGGGGTAGGCGGCCCAAAGCGAGCATAGGTATTGTCAATCTCGGTAAAAATGGTGTCAACATCATTGCCCTGAGCCAGCAGACGCATGGTATCATGGGCAATGTCTACGCATATGCCACAGCCGAGGGCGTGGTCGTCATAAACAACCGTGCCGTCTGCTTTGGTTTCTGCGATGAAACAACTGTAGTTAGAGGTATGCCCCATCGCGCCACAGCCGCAGTAACAGGGAATGTGTTCCAGCACATCTTTGTTCATTTGGGCGAACTGGTAGGCTTCTTGTACACGAACAGGGGCTTCTTGTACCATTTGAGGCATGTCGGACATGGGAGCCATCTCCAAGTTATCGAGCGATACCACCTGTTGATCACTACCACATGCGGCTAAAACGGCCGTTACCATGCCCAATGCCATCAAAATTACCAATCGTTTCATCATTTATGCCTCAAAATACAAATATCTTTATCCATCTAAGAAGAAGCCACTTTTGCCTGAATCCAGATTTCCGCTTGAGATTGTTCTGGATCATTATTTTCAATAATCAGGCCACGTCGGACTGTTTGTCCAGCCGCATCATGAAAACCCGCATCAAAGACAAGTTTGACAGTGGCGACACTGCCTGGGGGAATGACACTCGCCGAAATTTCAGCGGTCGTACACCCACAAGTCGTATAAGCGCGACTAAGAGTCAGTGGCGCTTCTCCCGTATTCTGGATAGTAAAGGTCTGCTCGACCACATCTTTTGCGCCAATGGTGCCAAAATCATAAGAGGTTTCAGGAATCACAATATTGGGCTGCGGTTCCCCTTTCGGCAAGAAAGGAATAGGCGGTCCTTTCATGTCCATTTCATGAACGGCAAGGATGGGTTGAATCGTTGCCACATCGCCAGCTTGATAGGTTTGTGCTGCCTGTGCGTTT
>JACSSI010001015.1 GCA_014879345.1 Anaerolineae bacterium
GATTTGTGGTGAATCCCATATTAACAAAGTTAAGCCTTTTCTTTTAATCGACTTTGGAAACGTCCTGGTAGAGAAAACTTATTAACGGGTAACGGCCGTTTCCCCCACCAAAAAGTATTCCTCCGTACGCCAAAAAGCGAGTTTGGCAGCTTCCTCCGCCGTAATATCACCATAAAAAGCACGCTCGATTTCCTCGTCAGCAACATTTTCGATTTCTTGCCAGGTGCTGATCACGGGCACACGGTACAAAGCGTCGGTATTCGCGAGATAAACCTGGGCGCGGGCAGGCGGTTGGCTGGGGTCCAGGAAGGCGTCAGATTCCGCTACGGCGATGAGTGACGGCACCGTCCGCCCGGAACTGGCAATGATGGTTTGCCCTTCAACTGAATTCGCGAACTCGATGAACTGCCACGAGGCCTCTTTGTTGGCTGTCGTTTCAGAGAGGCAGTAGGCGTCTGAGTGCAGGATGCCGGCAGAGGTTTTGTAGTTGGGCAGCGGCGCCACATCCCAGGTGAATGTGTCAATTTCGCGGTAGGTGGGCACACCGCGCCGACTGTTGAGGTACATGGCGGTGGTTCCGGCCAAGAAGCGGCTTTCGCTGTCTTGCGAGGCCTCTTCCACGCGCCCCGGCACGACACCATGCACGTTGTGCAAATCAGTAAACCATTGCAGCGCCTCCAGCGAGGGCGGGCGCGTCAGCGTCAATCGCGTCGGGTTCACGTCATCATCAACGATGGGGGCGTTATTTTGCCAGACGAAGGGAGCCAGGCGGAACAAGGATGGCTCGATGCCGAGACCGTACTGATCGATAGTGCCGTCGTTGTCAGTGTCTTGGGTGAGGGAAACGGCCGTTTGCACAAACTCAGCCCACGTCCAACGATCACCGGGGTAAGGCAGACCGGCTGCATCAAACAAATCGGCATTGTAATAGACAACAAGGCTGGAAATGTTTTGCGGGATGCACATCAATTCCCCCTGCCACATGAACGCATCGGTGGCTGCTGGATAAAAATCCTCCAGACTAATGATTTCGCTTTCAGCCAAAAAAGAGCCGAGCGGCGTCAACATGTCATTGGCGGCAAAGCTGGCGTAACGCCGGTAATTCATCAACGTCACATCTGGCGGCGTGCCAGCGGCAAATTCCGTCACCAACCGTGTGCGATACTCCTGGGGGGAAGGCACATGGGTTAGCTCGACATGCACCGCTTCTTGACGGCCGTTAAACGCAGCCACCAATTCCTGATACGCATTAAATTCAGCCGGATCGCCAAACACCATAAAGGAGATGGTTTCTTTAGGAGGTTGACTCGCGCATGAAGCAAGGAAAAACAAGAAGGGTAATAAAATAATGCGTGCTGCGTGAGACGTGAGACGCCAATCGCCAATCGTCAAGCGTAAATCGTTAATCATAAATTTCCTCTTTGGCTGCGGTTAAATATCGGTTGAAGCAGCAGGAAGAGCAGGATGGGAATGGTCATTGTCCAGACGGCGGCGGCGAGCATCAAAGACCATTCTGAGCGGCTAAGCTGCTGCAAGGTTTGCAGGGCAACGGGCAAGGTATATTTGTCGCCCGTGCGCAGGTAAAGCAGGGGACTGATGAAGTCACCCCAATAAAAGACAAAGGTGAGGAGGGCGACGCCAACGGCCGTTGTCCGTGTCATCGGCAAGATTATCGACCACCAGGTACGCAGCACACCCGCACCATCAATCTCTGCCGCGTCAAAAATGGCTGAGGGAAGGCGGCGGCAGGCACGGTAAAACATGAGAATGTAGAACGGACTGGTTCCCATCCAGGCCGGCGCCACCAGTGCCCACACAGTGTCGTACCAGCCCAACGTACGATAGAGCAGAAAACGGGTTGACCACAGGGCAATGCCCGGCACCATCAACACCGCCAGCGAAATCACAATCCAGCGGCGCTGTGCGGGTCGTGACAGCCGCGCCATGCCCAATCCCGCCCAGGAACTAACGACCAGTGTAATCGGCACTGCCAGCGCAACTACCAGCAGCGAGTT
>JACSSI010001016.1 GCA_014879345.1 Anaerolineae bacterium
CCGCTAAGATGCATGAGGAGGGTTTGACGCGGCTGCAAGCTGGCGGCAATGTGGCACACCTGGCCGAAACCAGGGTGAGTTGTCGGTTTTTCTCGCGTGTGCCAAAAGCAGGTGTCGATGAACAGGTAGTCGGCGTTTGAGAGAAGGGAAACGGCCGTTTCCTCCCTTTCCCCCTCTGGCTTCCACAACCACTGGTTCTGATTGTCAATATCCCACAACAGCACCGCCTTCGTGGTCTCAGTTTCCACCACAAAGGCGGCACAGGCATAAAACACCTCACTGCGATCCAGTGGATTGACATCCGCGCCAAAATGAGAGACCGTCACCGGCGTAATCTTGATGCCGTCCAGCCCCAAATCGAGCACAGGCAAAACCGTTCCCGGCCGTTCCCGTTCCTCTGACACATGCGGCGCCAGGTGCGTCTGCCACTCAAACGCATGTTCAATCTGCATCCAGTTGGCCGAGCCTTGGCGACACCACAGCGGTATCTTGTCGGGCATAGGCCGTCCCTGCCATTTGCGATTCAAGCGGTAAGAAACGCAGAGGCGGTTTAACTCCTTGGTATGGTCGGGATGCCAATGTGTGAGCAAAATCCAGTCCAGCCGCGCCTGCTTGTTTTGGAAATAAGGCACTTCTACCAGACTATCGACCACGCCCAGCCCAATATCGAACAAAATATGCTGGGTGGTTTCAGAACGGCCGTTGCTTGAAACCAAAGAGATAGAGGTGTTGGCTTGTCGTTGTGGGTGCAGGCAGCGATCACAGTCGCAGCCAAATTGTTTCATCAAGGGCGCTTCCAGACCGTTGATAATGAGTCGATGGGTTGTCATGTAAACCTCCTCCGCAAATACATTGTGTAGGGGCTGGCCTTGTGCCCGCCCCCATTCCGGGCGACCACAAGGGTCGCCCCTACGTTACCAATTCATGATAAGGCAAAAGTTTTTAAGGCGATAACCGAGAGGTGGCTTCACGGCTTATCTCCGGTTTGCCCATGCTTTATACACGAAAGATGCCAGTCCGCCTTTGTCCGCGTTATAATCAGCGTCATGCGCAAGTTTATCATCACCACCGGGCCAGGAGTCATACTGACACTCTTTTTAGGCCGACTTGTCAGCGAAACGCTGGCACTCTACACAGCCATCACCATGACGCTATTTCTAGCCCTGATGATTGTGATCCTCCTGTCGCTGGTCTGTATCCCCCTCGTGCGCCGTTTTCCACCTGAACAAACGTGTCCGCTATGGCTGCTCCTCGGCTACATTATTTATCCTTATCCTGACTGGCGCGTGGCTTTGGGCGTAACGGCCGTTATCCTTCTCATCATCGCCCTGCAAGCCCGTTCACACTGGGGTTGGTTGGGGAATAAATGGGTGAAAACGGCCGTTTTCACCAGCGCCGCCCTCACCTTCCTCACCCTCTACATCGTCACCCTCGCCCCCGATTTATTAGCCGCCGACAACGGCGAATACCAACTCATCGCCGCCACGCTAGGCATCGCCCACCCGCCCGGCTTTCCGCTCTACACCCTGCTGGGACATTTGTTTACCTTACTGCCCCTTGGCGCTACCCCTGCTTACCGTCTCAATTTGTTCTCCGCGTTCACCAGCACCGCCACCCTGCTCATCGTGCTGGCAACGGTGTGGCGACTGACAAAAAGTTACATGGGAGGGATGGTTTCCGTTATCGCCCTCGCCTCCGCTACCACCTTCTGGGCGCAAGCCACCACCGCCAACATCCGCAGCCTCACCGCCCTCTTCGCCGCCCTCGCCTTCTTCGCCCTGATCGGTTTCCGCCAAGCCACCCAGTCCCAAAACCCAAAACAAGCCGACCGTTACCTCATCCTCTTTGCCTTGGCGATGGGGCTGGGCTTAGGCCACCACCTGTCGCTGGCCTTCATGGCACTCGTCTTTCTGCTCTTCATCGTGCTCGTCGATCCCGCCTTCATCAAAACGCCGCGCCGCTGGCTGAAACCCATCTTGGCTGGACTGGTCGGCTTCTTGCCCCTGCTCTACCT
>JACSSI010001017.1 GCA_014879345.1 Anaerolineae bacterium
CCACTGACTGGACTCCCGCCTTCGCGGGAGTGACAAATTCATTACCCGATTTAATTTTTAAAGACTAACCAGACTTTTGTACGCTCTCGTGGTAAAGCAAGGTAGTTGAATTATCTGCCAAAGTGCATCGGCATAATGATGTGTACAAAATCATTATCGCCAACCGGTTTAATAACACCCGGTTCCATCGGATTGGTTGTTTCCAGGGCAATTTGGGGGGTGTCGATGACGTTAAGCACATCAGCCATATATTTCACATTGAACGCAATTTCAATCGGTTCACCATCCACACTGGCATCAATTTGCGCCACATTATCGCCGGTTTCCGTACTGGTGGCTTGCACCACAGCATATCCTGGTGTGATTTCGTCACCGGGTTCAACGCGCACACGGGCGGTATGGCTGGCTTCCCGGGCGAAAATTTCGGCCGTTTTACATGCTTTGCGGAAGTCGGCCGTACCCAAAACAGTCCGTGTATTGTGACGGGTGGGTACGATGGGTGAATAATCGGGGAAATTGCCATCAATAAGCTGGGAGACGATAACAATGTTGTCCAAATCGAAAATGATTTGATTTCGTCCCTCTGGGAAGGTGATGTAGATAGCGTCAATATCGTCACTGGTTACACGAGCAACTTCCATCAGCGCCCGTGACGGGATGATGACACTTGTTGCTTTTTCCACGTAGCCAGGGATGTGGGCGGCTCGCAAAGAAAGCCGGAAGCCGTCAGTGGCTGCCATTGTCACCTTGCTGCCATCAAATTTTGTGGAGACGCCAGTAAGGGTGGGGCGGGTATCATCGACAGCGGCTGCAAATGCCACCTGGTTAATCATCTGCTTGAAGACATCGGCCTCAACACGTGTACGGTTTTCACGGTCTGGTTCTGGGATCAGCGGGAATTCCTGGGCATCGATGCCTTTAATGTTGGAATCTGTTTTAGCACAAGTGACGTGCAGGGTTTGCGTGGGTTCATCCAGCGCCATGTAGACCTGCTCCTGCGCCAACTGCCCCACGAGATCGTTCAACGTTCTGGCCGGCACAGTGATAGCACCCTCTTCTTCCACTTTGGCGCCAATCCAGCAGGTGATGACTACTTCCAGATTGGTGGCAGATAATTTCAAACGGCCGTTATCCGTCGCCATCAAAACGTTAGCCAAAACAGGCAGGGTAGAGCGTGTGCTCACCGCCCGACTGACGATACTCAACCCCTTCGCTAAATTCTCTTGCAAACATGAAACCTTCATGGCGTTTCTCCCAAAAAGTTTTGTTGTAATGTCCCGCATGTTGTAATGGAGATAGTATAACAAACTATTTTGAAAAGGGAAAGAAAAAAGAGGGCAAAGTTGTAAAGTGGCAAGGGGCAAAGTGGTTAGGTGGCAAGTAGAGTTCTTTCATCCTTCATCCCTCATCCCTCATCCTTTATGTAGCATGTGGTACAGTACAATACTCAACGCCACATGCACATTTAAAGAAAGCCCTTTGCCATACATCGGCAGGAAAACGGCCGCGTCACATTCATTGAGAACAGCTTTCGTCACACCATGATCTTCGTGGCCGACAACGAGGCAGGTTTTTTCAGGGTAATCGTATGCGTAATAAGGAACAGCACCCTCCGCCAACTCCACCGCCACAATCCGATACCCGTTCGCCTTCAACTGACCAATGGCGACCAGCGGGTCTTTCTCATAACCCCATGGCACTTTGATGCTCTTGAAGCGGCCCACCTTATCAATGGTGGGATTGGGTGGCGTGGGCGTAATGCCCGTCAACACCAGTTCAGAAATGCCCACCGCATCTGCCACCCGGAAAATCGAGCCGACATTGGCTGGATATTCCACACTTTGCAAAAGCGCCACAATGTCTGCGTCCGGTTTATGTTCCCGTTTGTAATCACGTAAAAATCGTTTAAGGTCAGTTCCATACAGTGGTTTCATGCTAAATTTCTCTGTTCCCAGGACTCAGTTGAATGGTGTTACGGTTGGTGCTGCTCAGGATTGATTGGCATCTGTTCT
>JACSSI010001018.1 GCA_014879345.1 Anaerolineae bacterium
CTGATTTCTATTTTGGTAATTGTCACAAATGGCTGTGCGCCCCCAAAGGAGCCGCCTTTCTCTTTGCCCGTCCAGAAAGACAGCATCTGCTAGACCCCTTAGTCATCGGCTGGGGGTGGGGGGCAGAACGATCATTTAGCTTTGGTTCCGATTATTTGGATTCTTTGCAATATTTGGGCACAGACGACCTGTCATCTTACTTTTCCGTGCCAGCCGCCATTGCCTTCCAGGAAAAACACGACTGGACGGCCGTTCGCCAAGCCTGTCATACCCTCTTGCGTGAAGCAGTAGCAGACATCAACCAGGTAACGGGCTTGCCTTCACCTTACCCAGATGATTCGTTTTACCAGCAAATGGCAGTGATCCCCCTGCCGCCACAGCCCGACTTACCGGCGTTCAAATCCCGTTTGTATGACGAATTTCGTATAGAGGTTCCTGGCATTCAATGGCAGGGTTCACAATTTATTCGCATTTCAATTCAGGGGTATAACGGCCGTGAAGATGTGGAGGCGCTCATAAGCGCTTTGCAAGAACTGCTCAAATTGTAACGTCCGCCCAACTCCCTAGCCAGAATCCTTCCTTTTCTGCTATCTTATTGACATCAACTTTCCCAGCAAACAGGAGCAAACCATGAAAATCCCCGAAACTGGCAAATCTCCCGAAGAAATAATGGAAACCTTGCAGCAGTTCAAACAGCACGATCTCGCCTGGCGCGACGGCCGTGTCATGGCCTACGTCTATGACGCTGGTCAGGATGTCGAGAACATCGTCAAACAAGCCTTCAACCTGTATCTCTCCGAAAATGCCCTCGATCCCACTACCTTCCCCAGCACCTTGCACATGGAGCGCGACATCATGCGTATGACCGCCAATCTCCTGCGCGGCGACGAAAACGTGGTCGGCAACGTGTCAACAGGTGGCACAGAAAGCATTATGCTGGCGGTGAAAACGGCGCGGGATTATGCCAAAGCCACAAAAGGCATCACCGAGCCGGAAATGGTTCTGTGCGAGTCTGCCCATGCGGCTTTCCACAAAGCGGCTCATTACCTGGGCGTTACCATGCGTATTGTCCCGTTCCAGCCCGGCACGTATCAAGCAAACGTAGAGGCGATGGCCGCCGCCATCAACGAAAATACCATCCTCCTTGTCGCCTCAGCACCCTGTTACTCGCATGGCGTGATGGATGAGGTGGTGGCGATTGCGGCGCTCGCGCAAGAACATGATATTTTGTGCCACGTCGATGCGTGTATTGGCGGCTTCCAACTCTCATTCATGCGGTTGCTGGGGTATGACGTGGCGCCGTTCGATTTCACCGTGCCGGGTGTCACCTCTATCTCCATTGACGTGCATAAATATGGGTATTCGGCCAAAGGGGCTTCGGTGATTTTGTACCGGAGCAAAGAGATTCGGCGGCATCAAATTTTCTCGTGCCTGTCAACAACCGCTTACGCCATCATCAACCCGACGGTACTCAGCACCAAGTCTGGTGGGCCGTTGGCGGGGGCATGGGCGGCGCTTAACTATTTGGGGGAAGAAGGGTATTTACGGATTACCAAAGAAGTCGCGGAAGCGACGCAAACGTTGATTGATGGTATCAACGCCATGCCAGATTTATACGTGCTGGGCAAGCCTGCTATGTGTATCTTTGCGCTGGAATCCGACACCTTGAATGTGTTCCAATTGGCCGATGTCATGCGCACGAAAGGCTGGTATATTCAACCTCAATTCTCTGCTGATCCGCTGCATCCCAACATTCACATCACCGTCAACCAATCGACGGTACCGCATGTAGACGATTTCTTGCGCGATTTAGCAGTTGGGGTGGCGGAGACGAAGCAGTTGGATCAACTGGATATGGCGTTTGTGAAAATGCAGATTGATGGGCTGATTGAGGGCTTGTCGCCAGATGAAATGGCGTCTAGTCTTTATCAACTGGCGGGGATTAGTGGGTCTGAACTGCCGGAGGATACGGCGTTTATCAATGCGGTGTTGAATGTGCTGCCGAAACCCAT
>JACSSI010001019.1 GCA_014879345.1 Anaerolineae bacterium
GGTGACGGCGGCACTGTCATAATTGACATCGGCGACGATGTGCCAGGCGTGGGTTTGGGCTGGCGGCAGCGTGAAGGCGGCGTGGGCGAGGTAGGCACCTGCTTTGCCGCAGACGTCGGTTTCTGGTTGGAGGGAACGGCCGTTACGGAATGCCGCCACCTGCTCTGTAGACAGTAAATAGGCACGGCTCTCCAGCCCCACCTGCCAGACGATTGTCGCTTTGAGCGATTCGCTCGGTTCGGCTTGATCGGTGAGCGTGGCGCTGAGGGTGAACAGTCCCAGCCCGGTTTGGGGATCGAGTTCACTGCGTTTGTAGGCGTGGAGCAAGTTGCTGAATGTTGTTTGTAACTGGCTGGTCGCGCCATAGGGCAGCAAATTTTGCAAGCCATCCAGTAGTTCTATCTGGCACGCTTCCGCGCCATCATTTTGCAGCCAGCAACTGCGCACAAAACCAAAACGGTCACTGGTGCGCCAGGCGGTACGCAGGGTTAGTCCCAGGTCATGATTGATTTCTTCAAAAATGAGTTTGTTGCCGGGGATGTTTTTGTAGAGATGGCGGTCACAACGGTAGATACCGGCGTATTGGTTGGAGAAGGGCTGCCAGAAATAGAAACGGCCGTTTCTCTGCACACGTATCATGGTTTTGCCGCCTGTTAACTCACTGTGCGCTGTGATTTTGTCATCCGTTTCATAAGGGAACAGGGCAGAATTGGCATTGGTACGACCCGCCGTCAAGCCACCACTGCTGGAGATGAAGAGCCAATGGTCGGCACTGCTCACCAGGCTCATGAAAAAGGGCGGCATCTGATCATAATGGGCGATGCGGTAGTAGGTTTCGTTTAACAAGGTCACGTAACGGCCGTTGCTGGCACATTCGTTTAGCTGTAAAGGGGTTTGGGCAAAGTACGTCGTGATTTGATCTGTCATAGGTTCCTTCTTTGGCTCGTTTTATCTTTCATACACCCGCACATAATCCACAATAAATTGCTGCGGGAAGGTTGTCGTTTCATCTGGATAACCGGGCCAGTAGCCGCCCACTGCCAGATTGAGAATCATAAAAAACGGGTGATCATAAACCCATTCTCCCGGCACATCATCAGGTGTCACCGTGAAATAGAGGGCATCATCGAAATACCAGCGGATTTCTTCCGGTTCCCACTCCACCGCGAACACATGAAAGTCATCGCTGACTGGCTTATCCAACGTGTATGATCCCCCCACGCCATCAGCACCCGCATAGCCAGGGCCATGTACCGTGCCATACGCTATCATCGGCTCCCGCCCAATGTGCTCCATAATATCAATTTCACCACTGCCAGGCCAACCGGCAGTGGACAAGTTATCACCCAGCATCCAGAATGCAGGCCAGATACCCTGACCATAAGGCAATTTGAGACGGGCTTCAAAACGGCCGTAAGCCTGCGTAAACTTATCACGGGTAATCAAACGCGCCGAGGTATAAGCCTTGCCCATAAAATCCTCTTCTCGCGCCTCGATAATTAGCATTCCCGCTTCAAGCCGTGAATTCTCAGGACGATCACTGTAATATTCCAGTTCAGCATTTCCCCAGCCATTCCCACCTAATTCATGAGTCCATTTGCTCGCGTCAATCTCACTGCCCTCAAACTCATCCTGCCAGGTCAATGTCCAGCCTTCCCGCTGCCATTCTGGGGTTGATGTGGGTACAAGTGTAGCTGTCGCTGTGGGTAATGGTGCAGCAGTTGGGGATGGTGGCGATGCCAGACCACAAGCAGTGACAATAAACAACAGCAACAGCAACCCCATCACCAGAACAAACATAGATTTAGCAGCGATTTTCATGAATTTTGCTCCGTGAATTAAGGTTTTCAAACTATCAAGCGGCATCAGTTACATCTACAATGGTTCGTAGCAGTGGCTCATGGAAGTTCATAAATTAAATCGGTATTCGTATCATGCCCACGAAGGCGGGCATCCACAGGTGGTGGCAAATGGATTCCCACCTTCAGCCTGCCCTCGTGTAGACGGGGG
>JACSSI010001020.1 GCA_014879345.1 Anaerolineae bacterium
TTTAATGCCAATTCGTATTGGCAAGACTTTTGTAGTCTGCTTTGTTACACAAAAACTAACCGCACCCATAAAAAAAGGGCGTTTCTCACCTGAGAGACGCCCTTTTTCAACGAAGCATTTCTTTTTTTCGGTAATGCGCCAACATCTTTTCACGCTGCCTGGCGGCGGCTCTTGGATCCCACAATGCCAATCGCTCCAGCTCTTTCTCCATGCGTGCGGGTAGGGGATTATCTATTTTTTCTTTCCGCTTTTGGCAAACCAAACAAATTCTTACCCCTTCGGGCAAAGCTGAAACCAACTCCCATTCACCGCCCTGCGTGTGATCACCCACAGCCGGTTTCGGTTGTTGAGAGCAAAGTGCGCCGACCACGCCATCCAGTTCATGCACATAATGAGCAATCGTGTGGGGCTTGCTTAAGCGTATGCGAACGAGGTAATCCATTTACCGATTTTAAGCCGGTATTGGCTATTAGCAAATTGAATGGAAATTTACTTCATCCGACCAATTGTGCCAGCGACAGCACCACCGAAATGGCAAAGCCAAATACCAGGAAAAGACCGCTTTCTTTGCCACCGTGTTCAAACGCTTCCGGAATCATCGAATCACAAAGCATTACCAACAGCGCTCCAGCCGCAAATGCATCCACCACCGCGCCACTGGCGTCAGGCAGCAGTGTGGCTAAACCATACCCCATTGCTGCGGCTAAAATGCTCAGGCCACACACAGCCAGCCACAACCGTGTGATTTTATTACGCTGCCAGCCGCCTGCAAGCATACCAGCCGTACCGCCTAATCCTTGCGGGATATTGCCAATAGCAACCGCAAAGACAAACGCCAACGAAACCTGCGGTGAATGAACAAGGGAAAGACCCAGTACCAGCGATTCAGGCACACCATCTAACAGCGACCCTAACAGAATACCGGTCCCCGAGCCAGCGGACTGACCCCCGTCAAAATCCATGCGGTCGGCGCCGCCCATGTTATCAACCCACTTATCGGCAAAATAAAATGTGAGTGCGCCAGCAAATAATCCGACAGCCACCAGGTAGTAACTGCCTTTCACTTCAAAGAGAGGTCCCAATATGAGTTGGTAAGTCGTGGCGCTGATGATGGCGCCAACGCCAAAGGCCATAATTAGCCCCGTCCATTTTTTGCTTACCATATTACGATAGGCAAGAACCATACCAATTAAGAGCGTGCCGGTGGCGAGTGCACTCCAAAATACGGCATAAATCATAGGTCATTTCCTCCTGGTTGTATTATGTGAAACGGTAAATGTGGATCATCTACCCGCTTTTCATTATTTTCTACTAGTGGTCAGGGAATACAGCCCTGACAGAATCTTGATTCTGTCAAAAAGTTTGTGCATAGGTGTTGATAACAACTGCTCTCTAAAGCAATTCGTTGACCTGCGTAGAGGCAGTCACCACAATTCTTGGCTCATGTACCCACCAACGCAGGACGATGAATGATAATAGGAAGAGGAGGGTACACAGCGCAAACAGCCAATCTTCGTTTTGGCTGGCTAAGGCAGCGCCAATGAGCGGCGCAATCATGCTGACAATGCCCACGCCGGTATTGGTCAGCCCCACATAGGTGGGACGTTTTTCAGGCGCACAAAATTCCATCACGACCAATATGCCAGAGACGATGACGCCACCGCCGCTTATGCCCAAGAGGAGAAAGGCCGCAAAAATCCAATTGGCTTCTGGCGCTAACCAGGCAATCATATAAGCGAACATGCCTGCGATGGCGCTTAATTCCAAAGACAAGATATGACCATACCTGTCAGCCAGCAGCCCGAAGAATAAGTTCCCGATTGTCTGCCCCAGCAGCAGCGCCAGGGTGTAGAGACCGACGGTGCTGTTGGAGACTTGCCATTTTTGAACGGCCGTTACCGTGATAAAGCCAAATCCCATACCGCCCAACGCCATCAACGACCGTCCGTATAAAAAGCGGCGGTAATTCTCATCTTTGCGCACAATTGACGGCAGTGTACCCCAATAT
>JACSSI010001021.1 GCA_014879345.1 Anaerolineae bacterium
GCCAATATGAATTGGCATTAAATTTGAGGAGACTTTTGTAGTCTCATACACAACTTTAAACCGCACCCTATATGGATCATGAATTTTTCAAAACGGCCGTTACCCGATATAACCAGCTACCTATGACAAACAACACAGAAACAGAAGCAAACCCGAAAAACAGCAAAGATAAAATATTGATGATTGGCGCTACGAGGGTGAGCGGCTCAGTTTCGGCGAAACAGTGAGAGAACGCCGAGATGAAGCGGATGCTCTTATTGCTGCTTATGAAGTGGGGCAGTCGGTTCCTATCTATTATGATCCCGAAGAGGTAACGAACTCTGTATTAGAACCCGGGGCAACCTGGCTGGTCGTTTTTCCTTGTGGATTTGGTTTGTTTCTGGTGGCAGCGCTGGTTTGGATCGCTATCCTGCTTCTATCAACGTTCATGCAAGATGGGGCTGCCACCTAATAGCAATTGATAGGCTGGCAGGTTGTCTGACACGACTTGGAGACGGGTGGTATCGTGTGCCCCTCGTATATAAATGGAAGCACGGCCGTTTGCCGTTTCCACCACGCGACTACCAGATGGAGTGCCTTGATTGCTCAACAATTTCCCGCTCCCCACCAGTTCAAAACTGAGGCAGCGCTCATCCGCCAACACCGGGATGCCGTCTTGGGTGACAAGTTGGATTGTGACGAGAACATCTCGTTCCGGGTTTGTCGAATCTGTCAATGGGCCTGTCGAGTCGGTCACTGAGCTTGTCGAAGTGGCCGACTCGACAGGCTCAACCCAACCCTGCATCCCTGCCGCTTTCATAACGCTATTGGGAACGAGCGTTTGGGTAATCGTATGTTCAATAACTTGTCCTTGTGTGGTAACGGCCGTTGCCTGAATCTCATTCGCCCCCACATGCAGCGGCACAAACCAGACCAACCCTCCGGCTGGTGAGATAGTGGGATTGGGAAATTTAGTGCCGTGAGAACGGCCGTTTACAAACAACGCCACCCGTTCACAATTGGAATACACCCGCACGCGCTTCAACGCATCTGGCTCCCCCGTCCGAATCGGCCAGGTAGGCGATTCAATGTGACAAACCGGCTTTTTTGTTTGGTACGCTTGAAACAAAAAATAAACATCTTTCGGTGTGCCATCTCGCGCCACCAACCCTTTTTGATTGACATAAGGTATAGGGTTTTCAGGACGCAGCGGCGTGCCAAAATCTTTGAACACCCACTGCGCCGTTCCCGCTAAATCAGGCAGGCGGTTCTGCACCTGCAAATGCCACTCCATCAAATCGAGAATGTAGCTTTCGCTCCAATCCCCATCGAGACTGGCGCGCGCTTCGCCCTCAGCAGAAAGCGCCACACCCGGATTCTCTTCATGCGTGGTGTGATTGGCGATTTGGCGGCGCAGATGAGGGCCAGAATTATGCCGCCCCACATGACTGTCGCCGCCCCATTCGGTGTGGATGAGGCGTGGAAAGCGCGACATGGCATCGCGCAAAACAGCCTCATAATCTTCATACCGCCCGCGATACCAACCTGACCAGATGGACGGCGAATACACATCCACAATGTCGGCACCCCGGTCGTAGCGGCGCAGGGCAGTCAGACGGGAAGGGTCGAGTTGATGGCTTAATTCGTGTAGTTCGCCCAGAAAAGCGTATACATCATCGTCATTGGTATCTGGATGCTCGCTCTCCCAATCCAACTCGTTGCCCAAGCCCCAAAAAATAATGGAAGGATGATTAAAATGCTCGGCCACCATCTCGCGGAACATGCTCCGCGCCTGTTTTTTGAACAGATCGCCGCCCACACCGCCACGACACCAGGGCAGCTCTTCCCACACCACCAGGCCCAATTCGTCACAGGCATCGAGCACCGCTTCTGCCTGTGGATAATGCCCGAGGCGGATGAAGTTGAAACCGGCTGTTTTGATTTGCGTCAGTTCTCGACGGCTCAATTCGTCCGGCACGGCGCTGCCCAGTCCCGCCCAATCTTCATGGCGATGAGTGCCGCGCAGC
>JACSSI010001022.1 GCA_014879345.1 Anaerolineae bacterium
GCTCGATTCAGAGCCACGCACCCTCACCGCCAAGCCCCACCGCCCCGCCTTCGGCACAGACGGTAATTACTTTTCCAAGCCCAACGTGCAAGATGTGTTCGACATCGTTTACGAGTTGATGCATGAGGTTGATCCGGCTAGTTATCCGACGTTTTATGTGTAGAGATTAGAGATTGGAGATTGGAGATTCGGCATTACGCTCAATCTCTAATCTCCAATCTCCCAAAGAGGAATTATGGGAACCAAAATTATCATGCCCGAAATGGGCGAAGGCATTATTGAAGCAGTCGTGGCGCAGTGGTTGAAAGCAGAAGGGGATCGGGTTGAGCAGTACGACCCGATTCTGGAAATCGAGACTGACAAAGTCACGACGGAGGCAACGGCAGAAGACGCCGGTACGCTTCTGAAGATTTATGTGGAAGCTGGCACAACTGTTGAAGTCGGCACATTGCTCGGTTTTATCGGTCAGCCGGGAGAGCTAGAGCAAGAGCAAGAGGAAGAACAAGAATTCCCACAAGCGGCGGCTGAGCCTGAGGTTGGTGAGCTTAGTCGAACCATCGAAGCCAAAGCGACCTACGCACCCAAGCCAAAAGGCATGAATGGTAGTCCGCAGTCAGCCAAGGCCCGCTACACAGGCCGCATCAGCCCTGTCGTGGGGCGCATTGCCGCTGAAAACGAGGTGGATTTGGATTTGGTGACTGGCACCGGCGAGGCGGGACGCATTACCAAGCGGGATATTTTGGCTTATTTGGAAAAGAGAGAGGTAGTTGGGGGAGAAACGGCCGTTATCGCCCCACCTCCACCTGCCCCCAAACCTACACCTCCACCTGCTCCCGCTGTCCCCCAATCGCCACCCCCAGCAGGCGAAATTCTGCCCCTCACCGCCATGCGCCGCGGCATCGCCGACCACATGGTGCGCAGCAAACACACCAGTCCCCACGTCACCACCATCTTTGAATTCGACTTCACGGCCGTTGCCAAACACCGCGCCGCAAACAAAGCCCAATTCGCCAGCGATGGTGCACGTCTCACTTTCACCGCCTACATCGTCGCCGCCACCGTCGCTGCGCTCAAAAAGCATCCCCTCGTCAACAGCACCTGGACCGATGATGGCATTCGCTTGCTGCGCGACATTAACCTGGGCATGGCAACGGCGCTCGATGAAGGCTTAATCGTCCCCGTCATCAAAAACGCCGATTCGCTCAACTTGCTCGGTTTAGCGCGGGTCATCAACGACCTAGCCCAACGCGCCCGTAACAAGCAGTTACGTCCCGATGAGGTGCAGGGCGGCACATTTACGCTCACCAATCACGGCGTTTCCGGCAGTCTGTTTGCCAATCCGATTATCAACCAGCCACAATGCGGCATTTTGGGTGTGGGCATGATTGAAAAGCGCGTCAAAGTCATCAACGACGCCATTGCCATCCGCCCCATGGCGTATGTGGGTCTCACGTTTGATCACCGCATTCTGGATGGGGCAACGGCCGATTATTTTGTGGCTTCGATTAAGGAAACGATTGAGAATTGGGTGTAACATACCCAAACCTGACAGGTTCATAAACATCTTGGAAAGCTCAGTAAATACGCTTTCCACGTTGCCTTAACTATCCAGTACCTTGAGGAACCTGTCAGGTTTTTACGCGAGGTATAAAAAAAAGCGCATGTCAATCAGACATGCGCTTTTGCTTTTGGAGAGTTAGGTTTCGCGTGACCAAGACCCTAAGGGTTTTATGCCTTGGGTGCTAAATGCCTCGAAACAAAACCCTTAGGGTCTGCGCGAGCGACTAATTACTTGGGCGAGCTTCCAGGGTGATGTCTACCTGAACTTCCGCGCCATCACGTAACACGGTCAATGTCACCGTCTCGCCAACTTCGGTTTCTTGAATGATGTAGCTGAGCAAATCATCAAATTCTTCGACAACCAAGTCGTTGATGCCGATGATGATGTCGCCGCCAATTTGGGCAGGGAATCCATCAATGGTCACTTCAGAATTGCTACCG
>JACSSI010001023.1 GCA_014879345.1 Anaerolineae bacterium
CATCCCAACGACGACATCGGCTACGTCACCCGCGTCTATCCCGGCGTGAAGGAAAACGCCTCGATTTTCAGCCATCCCAACCCATGGGGCGTCATCGCCGCCTGTATGCTGGGGCGCGGCACGCAGGCCATGAAATTTTACGATTCGACCCTGCCCTACAACCAAAACGACATCATCGACATCCGCGAAGCCGAGCCATACTCCTACTGCCAATTTGTCATGGGCAAAGACCACAGCAAGCACGGCCAAGCCCGCCATCCCTGGTTGACGGGGAGCAGCGGTTGGTTCTTAACGGCCGTTACCCGCCACATTCTTGGCATCCAACTCAGCTTCGATGGACTGGTCATTGACCCGTGCATTCCTGCTGATTGGCCGGGCTTCACTGTGCACCGCCAATGGCGCGACGCCACCTACCACATCACCGTGCAAAACCCCGATGGCGTGGAAAAAGGCGTCAAATCGGTCACGCTGAATGGGGAATTGGTTACTGGGGCGATTGCGCCGCAACCAGCGGGAGCGGTCAATGAGGTTGTTGTGTTAATGGGATAGAAAGTAACACGGAGCCACACGGAGGAGGCACGGAGAGGCACGGAGAAAAAGAGAGAAATTCTCCTAAAACTCTGTGTGGCTCCGTGACTTCTCTGTGGCTCTCCGTGTCACTATTTATAATTTCAAAACCCAGTTAAAAGAGGAGACTAATGAGCAAAATAGACCCGCAAGAACCAATCAATCAACTGACAGAAAAGGTCATTGGCGCCGCCATTGAAGTGCATCGCCATCTCGGTCCAGGTTTACTGGAATCAGCTTATGAAACATGCCTGATTTATGAACTGGAAAAATTGGGATTAAACGTCGAACGGCAAAAACCACTCCCAGTTGTTTACAAAGACATCTATTTGGATCAAGGCTACCGAATTGATCTTTTGGTGGAAGGACAAGTGATAGTGGAATTGAAGGCTGTTAATGAATTAACGGATGTTCACAAAGCCCAAGCTTTATCCTATCTCAAGTTTTCAAACAGCAAGATTGCCTTGCTCATCAATTTCAATGTGAAAAAATTAGTTGATGGTATCCGTCGCTTTAGAAAATAAAATAACAGTGACACGGAGCCACACGGAGGAGACACAGAGATTCGCAGAGAAAAAGAGAGAAATTCTCCTAAATCTCCGTGTGGCTCCGTGACTTCTCCGTGGCTCTCCGTGTCGCTATCCTAAAAAAACAATATGAAATCAACTACTCCTAATCTCAAAGTCATCATTCTCGCTGCTGGCGCAAAATCCATTGAGGACGTGCCAATCGTGTTGCAAAAATTGGGCGACGAGACCATTCTCGATGCCGTCATTCGCAACGCCCGCCAACTGGTGGAGCCAGACGATATTTACGTGGTTGTCGGCCACCAACAAGAGGCTGTCAAAGCCCATTTGGGGTCAGATTACCATTACGTGGTGCAAAATGAACCGTTGGGCACCGGCCACGCCGTCCTGCAAACGCGGCCAGAACTGGGCGACTATCAGGGCAACTTGCTGATTATGTACGGTGATACCCCCCTGTTCCGCAAAGCTTCCATTCGCGGACTACTCAACCGCCACCGCCTGAAGAATGCGCATTTGACGATGTTAACGGCCGTTACCAACCACCACTATCCGTATGGCAGAATTATTCGGGACAATAACGGCCGTATCATCGACATCATCGAAGACCGCGAAGCCTCGGCCGAAGTACGCGACATCCGCGAACTCAACGTCGGCGCGTATGTGGTGCAGGCGCAGGCTATCTTCCCCGCTCTGCAATCGCTCACCCCTTCCCCCGTCGATGGCGACTACCGCCTCACCGATTGCGTGTACCAGCTCATTCGCTCCGGCTTGCAAGTCAACAGCTACCAAATCTACGACGAAGACGAAATCCAGGGCATCAACACCTCCGCCGACCTCGATCAGGCCGCTTTCATCCTGCAAAAACGGCTCTTCCGCCCCCGCCGCCACGAAGAAGAAAACAAAGT
>JACSSI010001024.1 GCA_014879345.1 Anaerolineae bacterium
CGGATTTGGACTTTTTGTTAAGACCAAGAAGCAGGAGGAAACGGCCGTTTCATAACGGCCGTTTAAGAACAATAAACAGATTACCTTAGCAACACAGGGATGATTGTTCGCAAAGATCGACATGCGCTGAAAAGGGATTAAATAACATGAAACAAAAATTTAGCAACATATTGTTGATACTCCTTTTCGCACTACTGCTGGCATCATGTGCCACGCCCACTGCCACGCCCACTGCTACGGTTACGCCATCCCCTGTAACTGTAGAAAGCCCACAAACTGCACCCGCTTCAAGGGACAGTTCAAATAACGCCACTTTCCCTGATGACTTCTTCAATATCTTTTCAGTTCCTTTTTGGGATTGGTCATTGGCACAATGGCTAAATCTTGGTGTTTCTCTCTTGCTTTTCATCATCATTGCTCGCTTTGGCGGCCCGCTCATATTAAAAATTTTTCGCGAGGTAACAAAGCGTACCAACACAAAAGTAGATGATGCGATTTATGCAGATGTTGCTCAGCCGATAAGATGGCTAGGGTATGTCATAGGCTTTCAATTAGCTTACAGCCGCCTCCCCTTCATTACCCACAACTGGCTGGCATTGCTTGAGAATATGACCTTTGTGTTCTACTCAATAGTTATTACTTTTATGATCTGGAAATTTATCAACTATTTTATCTCTTTGGTTCATGCGCAAGGGATTAAAAATGGAGCCGACGAAAAGGCACTCAACAGAGTATTGCCCCTTCTGCAAACCTTTATCAAGGCAAGCCTCATTATCATCAGCTTCATTATTGTTTTAAATCATTTTGGCATTGAGGTGACGGCCATTATTGCAGCGCTGGGCATCAGTGGGTTTGCCATCTCTCTCGCAGCAAAAGATTTATTAACCAACCTGATCGCTGGCGTTACCATTGCTGTGGATCGCCCCTTCAGAATCGGGGATCGGATTTATTCTAAAGATGTCAATGCCTGGGTAGATGTTGAGGAAATTGGTGTCCGTTCTACAAGGGTTCGCACCCGTGACAATCGCGCCATTGTTATTCCGAATTCCTCACTAAGCGATGCCTCTGTCATCAACTACAACTACCCAAGCCGACAATTTCGCTTACAAGTAGATATTGGCGTAGCCTATGACTCCGATATCGGCAAAGTACGTCAGGTGCTTGGCGACGCTGTACGTCAGGTTGATGGCGTTATGCCAGAGAACCCGATTCAGGTGCTGTTTATAGAATTTGGCGAGTCAGCCATGATATTCCGTGTCCGGTGGTGGATTGAGGATTATGCTCAAATGAGGGCCGTGAACGATCGTGTTTACGAGGCGCTTCAGACAGCCATGACTAATAATAATATCGTATCCCCTGGTCCCATTTTAGATGTTAATTATCATTTTGGAGAGACGGACGCGGATCATCTGGCAAAGGCATTTAAGAAGCATGAATAATTTCTGGTTACGGCTAATAAAGTGGAGACAGCGGTTATTAACAAAAACCTATTGCAACAAAAAACTGTTGTCAAATAAAGAGATAATATTGTGAGAGATACAACCAAATCGTACCCTTTCGTATTTTTACTTGTTGGGTTTGCCAGCATTTTTATCATTAGCTGGGGTATTAAGGCATCAGCTGTCATCCTGAATCCGATTTTGCTGGCGGCCGTTATTACGGTAGTGGTGCTGCCTATGCCGCAAAAATTAACAAAACGGGGTTTACCTACCTGGCTGTCGTTTGTCGTGTCACTATTTTTGGTGGTTGGCAGTATTGCGGTGGTGATTTTCCTGATTTTTGTTTCGTTTTCAAATATGGTTGACAGTTTCGCGGATGAAACATCTTCCACGAGTCAACTGGTCAATCTTAGTCCGGCAATTAAAACAGTTATCCCGTGGTTAGTTGATTTTATTGGACGTACGACCGTGCAGGGATTTTTTGTCATGCTCATCTTCACGTTTATGCTCAGTGCCGCGATCACGAATCCCAGATTAAATCTGGAAGCCAGCACAGCTT
>JACSSI010001025.1 GCA_014879345.1 Anaerolineae bacterium
TGCAGTAACCGACTACCCCATCACAGGCAATGACCGCGTGCTGCAATTTGCCACCATCGCCTTTGACACGGCCGTAGAAGAAATCTTCCCCTGTCTCACCCAGGGCGGCTCCCTCGTTTTGCGCACCGAAACCATATTGCACAGCATGGAAATATTCCTCAATAGCTGTGCCGACTGGGGCATAACCGTTTTAGATTTACCCACCGCCTTTTGGCATCAGCTCACAGCCACCATCGCCACAGAAAACCTGAGTCTGCCGCCAAACATAAAACTGGTCATCATCGGTGGTGAAAAAGCCAACGAACAAGCATTAAATCAATGGCAGCGGTGCGTAAACGCTGATGTAAGACTGCTAAACACCTACGGCCCAACAGAAGCAACCGTTGTTTCCACCATGTTTGAAGCCACTGCCGAAGCATCAGCAACAAGCATATCGAAAGGCGTACTAATTGGTCGCCCCCTGCCTAACTATGAAGTACATGTACTAGACACAGCCCTGCAACCAGTGCCAATTGGTGTACACGGTGAACTGCTAATAGGCGGAACCGGTCTGGCACGTGGCTACCTCAATCGACCCGACCTAACCAACGAAAAATTTATACCCAACCCCTTCAACAGCAGCCCGCAGGCACGCCTCTACAAAAGTGGTGATTTGGTACGCTATTTGCCAGATGGCAACATTGAATTCATGGGACGAGTAGACGACCAGGTAAAGATTCGTGGATTCCGGGTTGAGCTGGGAGAAATTGAAGCCGCTATCAGTCAACACCCACACGTGCGCGAAAATGTCGTCACAGCCTGGGAAGATGAAGACAGTCGCAAACGTCTCGTTGCCTATCTCATACTCAACCAGGAATCCGAAGGCATCATCAGCGAAATACGCAGCTTCTTAAAACAAAACCTGCCCGATTACATGATCCCGGCCAACTTTGTAACGCTAAACCACCTACCAATGACGCCAAACGGCAAAGTGGATCGCAAATCCCTGCCCGCACCAGACCTGACCCGATCCGAGCAGGATCATCAATTTACGGCTCCTCGCAATCAAATTGAGCAAACCCTGACACAAATTTGGAGCGACCTGCTTAAAGTAGAAAATGTCGGCATTGATGACAACTTTTTTGAACTGGGTGGAGACTCAATCCTCAGCATCCAGATCATCGCCAAAGCAAACCAGGCAGGTGTGAAGCTGACACCTATCCAGATTTTCGAACATCAGACCGTTGCTGAATTGGCAATGGTCGCTGGCAGCAGCCAAACCATTCAAGCCGAACAAGGGGAAGTAACAGGCCCTGTTAATCTGGCTCCATATCAGCAATGGTTTTTTGAACAAGACCTGGCGGATCCTCACCACTGGAATATGGCACCCTTACTGGAAGTAAAGCAGTCATTAGACCCTGATTTGGTTGAGGAGGCAGTTCAGCAGTTGACCATTCATCATGATGCCTTGCGCCTGCGTTTTGTTCGGCAAAGTGATAATACCTGGCAGCAAACCAACGCCAGCGTTGCGCAATCACGGGCTGTACTCACCACCCAATTAGACTTAACTGGCCTACCTGCATCAGAGCAAGATAGGATAATGGAAAGTTCGTTCGCAAGTTTGCAAGGCGAACTAAACCTGGAAAATGGGCCACTCATCAAGGTTGCCTTGATTTTACTAGGCTCTGAAAGACCGGACCGGCTGCTGTTTATCGTCCATCACATGGTTGTTGATGGTATCTCCTTGCGAATTTTGCTAGAAGATTTCAACCAAATCTATGAACAACTTAGCAGCAACCAAACACCAACCCTGCCAGCTAAAACAACTTCTTACCAGCAATGGACAAACAGCCTAACAACATATGCCCGGTCAGAAATTGCCCTGCAAGAACAAGATTATTGGCTAGAGCATCTCGAGAAACAGGTTCCACGCCTGCCAAGAGATAATCAAATCGGCGTCAATATCGAAGGCTCAACCCAAAGCGTGTGGGTATCTTTATCAGTTGAAGATACTGAGG
>JACSSI010001026.1 GCA_014879345.1 Anaerolineae bacterium
TGGCGGTAACGATTTGGTTATCATCGGCATTTACTCCTTGCATTATCAGGTTTAGCCTGTTACGGCCGTACCTGCAATACCACGACGCTCAACTCCGTCGGTCTAATTTCGACAAATTGTTCCACGACTTCGCCAAATAAATTGGCCCAAACGCGGCATGTGCCAGCGGGTAAATCACTGATGGCAAAATTTTCTACCAACACATCATCAGGCGCGGTGTATTGGTCCCAATAAGTGTCCACAGTCCGCGGCGTGCCGTCACTACATTCCAGATTAACGGTCGTGCCGGGCATAAAATAGCCGTTGGCGTCAACCACCCGCCCGGCCAAGACGCCACGCCCGTTAAAAGGCCAATACCACAACTCAGGATTGCGTACGCTGCCGTAATCATAGGGGTTATCCTGCCTCACCTCAAAATGGAGGTGAGGGGCAGTTGCCACACCAGAGCTGCCAATCTCTCCCAACACATCGCCGAGATTAACAACTTGTCCTGTTGTTACACCGACCGATTCCAGATGACCATACAAGGTATATATGGTGCGACCCTGCCACTTTTCATTCATCTGGATGACGACGACACGACCATAAAAGTCCGGCTGAGGCCCAAACAGCGTCTCAATATCTTCGCCAGCATAAAACACAGTACCAGTACCAACAGCTACCGCAGGGGCGCCAGGCGTATTCGCGATATCGACTGCCCGGTGTGGTACCAGCCTCTGATTGTAGGTCATGCCAAAGCGATAAGGAGCGGAAGGAACGTTGTTGCCCTCCACCGGACGACCAAACCACAGGTGGGATTGGCTGCTGTCCATTTCAGTTGGCGGTTTTACTAATAGCGAGGGATTTGTGGTGGGCCAGGGTTCGCGAGTCTCCGTGGGCACGGCCGTTTCTCTCAGTTCTGTAACGGCCGTTGCTGGGGGGCTGGCAGAGGGAGAAACTGTCTGCGTTGCCGTTGGGAGGGAAGGCGTTTGAGTTGGTATGCTTGTAGGGAACGGGGTAGGGGTTGGCATGTCAGTCGGTACGGCCGTTAATGTTGCAGGCACAAGAGTGTCGGCAACCACAACGATTGCCGATGGAAGCGTTGTAGGGATTATCACAAATTTAGCCGGAGTAGCGGATGGTAAAACGGCCGTTACCACAGGTTCTTTTGCTCTACGGCATCCCGACCACAAAAACAAACCTGCTATCAAAGCAATGCCTAAAAAAGGAGCCAGGTGTTTTAGTTTGCCCGGATGATACGAAGAAGAGTTGTTATCCATATTTATACATGATAAAAGATAGGTGCTTGGTAGCACCTATCTCCGACGAAACAACAGTATTACAAAGTCAAGCCAGCAAAAGGTTAACTCGATGGTGGCTCGATCGAAGGTGGTTCAAAAGGAAAAATAAAGGGTTCAGGTGTGGGCAATTGCTCAATATAGTTTTCTAACACCGGCCAGTAAATCTCAAAATTAGCTTGTTCCAGAAGCTGCGCCTGTAGCTGCGCCTCAAGTTCCACGTGCTTTTGCTCAGTGAGAATTTCTTCGATAAACGGCCGTGCCTCTTCCAACCCCACCGTTTCCGGCTCGGTGCGCTCAATGACCTGCACGATGTACAGGCTGCCGCCAAACTCAAACGGCGGACTGATTTCATCTACCTGTAACCCCGAGATCGCTTCATGGAAGGGATGCATTTCAAATTCGGCCAGGATGTCACCGCCTTCCCCTATCCAGCCGGGCATTTCACCACCATTGGCGGCCGTTTCCGGGTCTTCCGAGTATTCTTGAGCCACCGCAGAAAAATCCTCTCCATCCTGGAACAGGCCGGGGGCCAATTTCTCATATGCTTCGTCAGTCCGCTGCCGAGCGGCGGCGGCCTCATCCTCACTATTGCCCAGCCCAATACGGACATAGCGAATTCGCGCCTGGGGCGGGAAAGCCATCAGTCCCTGGTTTTCCTGGTAATACTGCTGAATTTCCTCATCAGTTATCTCAATCTTATCGTCCACCTCTTCCT
>JACSSI010001027.1 GCA_014879345.1 Anaerolineae bacterium
AAGCCGCAAAGCCGCAAGACCGGTCATGTGGAATTATTCATGCGCAGTCAATTTTTATTGGCCGAAGGGCGCGACTTGCACATCATCACGCAGGCTGAAATGGTCGATGCTTATCAAGCGCTGCGGGAAGATTTGGTGAGAACCACCTATGCCTCTTATGTGGTGGAACTGTTGGATCGGTTCACAGTCGAGGAAGATGTCAATCAGGATATTTACCATCTGCTATCTCAAGTATTGGCCTGGCTGGGTGAGGCTGACGATATTCGTTTGCCTGTCCGCACATATGAACTGCGTTTGCTTGGTTACACCGGTTTCCAGCCGCAGCTCTTCCAATGTGTATCCTGTGATGAGCCGATTCAGGAGCAAGACCAGTTTTTTAGTGCAGACCTGGGCGGTGTGCTTTGTCCCACCTGCCGCCAGGCAGACCGTAAAGCGAAACCCATTTCGGCTGTGGCAGTGAAGGTGCTGCGTTATTTGCAGACACGCCCCTGGGATACTGTGAAATCGTTGCAATTGAAACGGCCGTTACACGCCGAACTTGAAACCATCATGCACTTCTATCTCATCCATATTTTAGAACGCAACCTCAAATCAGTAGACTTCCTCAACCGGCTGCGCGAAGAAGCGGCATTGTTTACATCCGATTCATAGTTTCACGAACCTTTCATCGACAGCTTCCATAGTTGCCCCTAAACTTAGGCCATCATTTACGACCATGCTATAATCTTGAGTTGAACGGCGTCCCAATCTCAACTCTCGCGAAGAAGGTATCTTATGAGTAGTAGCCTCAGCTTCCAAGAAATTATCTTAAAACTTTTAAGTTATTGGCAAGATCAAGGTTGCTTAGTGCAGCAGCCCTACAACGTACAGGTAGGGGCAGGCACCATGAACCCCGCCACCGCGCTGCGTGTACTTGGCCCCGAATCGTGGAACGTTGTCTACGTAGAACCCAGCATTCGCCCTGATGACGGCCGTTTTGGTGACAACCCCAACCGGATGCAAATGCACCATCAACTGCAAGTCATCCTCAAACCTGATCCGGGAAACCCGCAAGAACTATACCTCAAAAGCCTGGAAGCCATCGGCATCGACCCCCGTTACCACGACATTCGCTTTGTAGAAGACAACTGGGAAAGCCCCGCCCTGGGCGCCTGGGGTCTGGGGTGGGAAGTGTGGCTCGACGGGCAAGAAATCACCCAGTTCACCTACTTCCAGCAGGCTGGCGGGCTAAATCTCGATCCTGTAGCCGTCGAAATCACCTACGGCCTGGATCGTATCGCCCTGGCCTTGCAAGGTGTAGACAGCGTGTGGGAACTAGATTACGGTGCAGGGATTCCTTACGGCAACCTGCTCCTGCAAAGCGAAATTGAGCATTGCAAATATTACTTCAACGTAGCCGACGTGGATGCCATCCGCGCCGTCTACGACAACTATGAAAGCGAAGCCAAACGCTGCCTGGAAGCAGGGTTAGTTGCACCTGCGCATGATTACAATCTGAAATGCTCCCATCTCTTTAACATTTTAGATACACGTGGTGCGATTGGTGTTACAGAACGAGCCAACTATTTTCAGCGGATGCGCAGTGTGGCGCGTCAGGTGACAGAACATTATTTGGCACAGCGGGAAGAACTTGGCTACCCCTTCAAGGATGCCTGGACAAAACCGGTAGACGATGAACCTGGATTCGTGATCCAGTTGGCGCAAATTGAAAAACCACAAACCTTTTTGCTAGAAATTGGCACAGAAGAACTGCCTGTGGCTGATTTGAATGCGGCTATTGCCCAGTTAGAAGAAGCTGTGCCATTATTGTTCAACAGACTACGCCTTCAATACAGCCGCGTCGAAGTCAAAGGCACGCCCCGCCGGCTGGCCGTGATTGTGCATCTTGTTGAAGGGCGGCAGTCTGACCTGGAAATGGTGGTAAATGGGCCACCTGCGGATCGTGCTTATGATGCAGATGGTAATCCGACAAAAGCGGCGGTAGGTTT
>JACSSI010001028.1 GCA_014879345.1 Anaerolineae bacterium
TCTTTGGCTTCATCGCAGCCTGCCACATCATCAAACGTGACTGTGGGATGGTCGCCGGTAAACAGGCGTGCTTTACTTTTGCCAAACGACATGGCCTGGTTGTTGCTGCCCTGTGCGGAACGGAACATGAAGTAGATAAAGCCAAGAATTAAGAGGGCTGGCAAAAAGATACCGATTAAATTGATGTATCCTACCCAGGGGCTAGGACGTTCATAGGTGATGGTCGGTTCGCCATCAGCATAGTCCACTTCACTGATACCATAGTTGTTAAGCACTTCTTCTAGTGAGCTGACATCGCTGATGTTGGCTGATGTTGGCTGCTTATTGGCATCTTTGTAGGTGATGCTGACTTCTTGGCCGTTGCTGGAAACGGTAATTTCCGAAATTTCGTTGTTACGAATTGCTTGCGCAAGTTCGCTTACTGAAATCTCTGGGCTGGAGCTGCTGGTATTGCCGAAGCTCCACATGATGGCGAAAAAGGTTATGATAAGAAGTGCATAAATCAGCCATTTACTTATTTTGGTTGCGTTCATAAAAAGCCTCCAAGGCCATCTTATCCTGTCCAGGCACGATAGATGAAGAACCAGAGTGGAATGAGTCCAAGCAACATGATGAGGGCGCCAATGCCTAGTCCGATAATTGTCCAATCTGGGTCTGCGGAGGGTTGGTTAGCGGGTTGTGGTTGTGGTGGTTGTTTCGGTGATTGTTGTGGTTTGATTGGTTTTTGCGGCCGAATGGGGGTGTCTTGCTCATCCTCTGTGGCGGTCGGTTGGCTGATTGGTCGTTGGTAGAATTGGGTGTCTTGCTCGACAACTGCGACGGTTTTCATGGTGATGGCGGGATAGATGGGGCCAGTATCAGCGAGGCTGCGGTCGCGGTAGGTTTGCAGGACTCGGCCAAGCTGCCCGGCGGTGCGATAGCGGGCTGTTGGCTCTTTTGCCAACAGTTTTTGTATGATTTGGTCAAGTTGGCGCGGCACTGTCGGATTGCTTTCGATGACGGAGGGTGGGGTTTCTTGCAGATGTTTGAGCGCCAGGGCAGTAGGTGTATCGGCGGTGAAGGGCAGATGTCCGGTCAGCATCTCAAACATAATGACGCCGATGCCATACACGTCTGAGGCGGGGGTGGGGGTTTCACCCGCCGCCTGTTCTGGTGAGAAGTATTGGGGCGTACCCCATACCTGGTTGTCGCCAAGCTGCTGGCTGGCTTCGCTGATGGCTCGGGCGATGCCAAAGTCGGCCACTTTGACCCGGTCGTCACGGGTGACGAGGATGTTTTGGGGTTTCATATCGCAGTGGACGAGGTTGGCGCGGTGGGCGTAGCCGAGGCCGTTGCAGGTTTGAATGATTAGGTCTAGGGTGCGGTTGATGGGCAGCAAGGTGGTGTTTTGATTTTGTTCCCGGATTAGTTGTTTGAGTGTTTGCCCATCTATGAATTCCATGACGATGTAGTGGCGATGCCCATCTTGGCCGATGTCGTGGACGGTGACGATGTTGGGATGGGTTAGGTTGGCGGCGGCGTGGGCTTCTTGTTGGAAGTTGCGCAGGAAGTTTTCGTCGCTGGTGAGGGTTTCGTGCAGCATTTTGATGGCAACGAAGCGCCCCAGTTTCAGGTCCTGGGCGCGATAGACGGCAGCCATGCCGCCACTGCCAATTCTTTCAAGGAGCCGATAACGGCCGTTTAGTGTGCGTAGTTCTGGTTCCATGAGCAGATTGTAAAACGAATGTTGAAAATCGTAAAGTTTAACTTGCTTCTACTATCCAGTTATGATAGGATTCCCGTCGCGTTACAAACATATGGCGGGTATAGTGTAGTGGTTAACACGTCTGGTTGTGGCCCAGAAGATCGTGGGTTCAAATCCCACTACTCGCCCAAGGCTGATGGATTTTTCATCAGCCTTTTTTTGAATCAGGCGCCCTTAGCTCAATGGATAGAGCATCAGTCTTCGAAACTGGGTGTTGGGGGTTCGAATCCCTCAGGGCGTAT
>JACSSI010001029.1 GCA_014879345.1 Anaerolineae bacterium
TTCGTGAATTACAGCAGCTTGAGCCAGTTTCTTTGGTTCAGGCGGCTACTGCGTAACATCAGTTAGTTATTGAGGATATGGGGGGATAACGGCCGTTACTGGTTGAAATTTTGCTGACTAGACGATTGTGCCGCCGCTTTTAGCAAATCGGACAAACTATTTTGAGTGGCTTCTCTATTTCATCATCGATAAAACAATAGCTTCACTTGCCCGGATGAAGCACAGTATCACCGGGTCAAGTGTAGCTTGGATTGGGCAGCTTTTTGTTTTGACTACGACATTGTAATGTACATTAAATCCGCCCCATTTTCTTGAGCAGCAGACGAGGGTGCCAATTGCTGCCACTCTTGAAAACTCATTCCCGACTGATGGATTGCCGCTACTTCTGATTCATACATCGTCAAGCGGTTATCATCTTCAACCATCGTCTCTATTAATGCCAGCATTGCCGGTAAACGGCCATAAACCTCTGTTTCGGGAGAAGGCATTACCGTTTCTGAAGCACCAGCGTTCATTCTCGACTTTGATGGTAAGGCATCTATAAACTTTTTCGAGTTTTTGGCTAAACCACTAAACACGTTTGTCAGCGTAGTAGTACTATCTTTCGGTATAAGAATCGCTTGTGGGAGAGAATTCGTCCATTCGTCAGCGTTTTGAGCTAATTTAAATAAATTTTCTCGTTGCAAATCAAAAACAGCGCTCTCATCTAGCTCTGGTTCCAACCATTGATAAACTTTTGTCAGACGGTTCAACCCCACCTGTCCATTTAAGCTTGGATGCAAATATGCGGCTGGATTTGAGGTCAATAATGTATTGATATGCTTTTCAAAACGTGGTCTCAGTATAGCTGCCCCTTCTTCCAAACGACGACGGGCGGTATCAATTTCATCTAACTCCAAATAACAACGCACTTCGGTAACATAGGCTAAACACAATGTTGACAAGTATTTATCAGCTACCTGACTACCATTGCCAATTTCCATATCTGTGAGTTTGGTATAGTGATGTTCTGCTTCCAAAAAACGATTAATGGCATGCATTGCACTTATCTTGCGGGTCTCAGCATTAGACATTGTAAAAGCATTCATCGCTAAATCAAGCGCCGCCCGAAAGTTAGCATAAAAAGACAAATCAATTTTGTAATCAATTGTCTGGAGGACTTTTTGAGCTTGTTGAAGTTGATGCTCAATGACACCTAAGCGGTTTAGAACGATAGCAAAACCCATCGTTGAAACTGACAGATTAAGGACACTGGACATGGCGCCTACATTTTGTAAGACTGAGGACATGGCGTTTACGTTCTGTAAGACTGACTCTAATGTTTTGCCTGCATTTCCTGTCTCGCGTAGCCACGCAACAACCTGTTTAGAATTTGCTTCGCGTATAACCCCACCAACTCGTTCATAAGTTCCATTTGATAGACCTTGTGCGATATATTTAGGAACTTGAAAAGTTGCATTGATTGTACTCATTGGTTCTCCCATAATTTTCGATTAACAAAGATTAGAAAAATATACGACATTCGACGACCCAACAAATTTATAATAGATTGATTACACAACGACCCTTGACAAACCAATAATGCCACATATTTCGAGAATTAAATACCTTACTTTCTTGCTAATTCCTTACCAATTTGATGCCAGTGAGAGGATAAAGAAATATTTGCTCGTTGTTTCTTCAACCCCGGTGGCAATGGTTTAGGACTATGCTTTTTGTAGATTAGTCGTATGATGTTGCTGCTGATTGTGGTTATCGTACCTTGTGGCATAGTTTCTCCAAGAATTGCAAACTGTTGGGCAGAGTATGCCAGAAGGATGGGGCGATGTCGAGTGATAAGTGTCACTATGTTAGTGTGACAAAACGGCCGTTTCTGCCCACAAGCAATGATCTGATTCAGTTATTGAGGATATGGGGGATAACGGCCGTTTAAGTCGGCAGTAGTTTAGGGCTGGGTATGCTGCTTATACAACTCTTCGTCA
>JACSSI010001030.1 GCA_014879345.1 Anaerolineae bacterium
ATATCCCCCCCGGTAGCTTCGGCGAAAGGGTGCGAAGCCGTCCGCAAGGGCGGCTTCTGTGTTTACAGGAGTTTATCTTGAAAGCCAATATCTATGTTGACGGCTTCAACTTGTACTATGGTGCTTTGAAAAACACGCCATATCGCTGGTTAAATATCGCAAAACTTTGCCATATCATGCTGCCGCGTGACAACATCAACCAAATCAAATACTTCACTGCCCTTGTTAATCCACGGCCGACAGACCCCAATCAATTAACCCGTCAACAAACTTATCTGCGGGCATTGCAGACGATTCCCAACCTTGAAATCATCTATGGTCATTTCTTAACCCATGAAATTATGATGCCGCTTGCTCCCCCGCAAAGCGGCTATGTCAAAGTAATCAAAACCGAAGAAAAAGGGTCTGACGTAAATCTCGCCCTTCATTTGTTAAGTGATGGGTACAAAGATGCTTACGATGTTGCTGTTGTGGTCTCAAATGATTCCGATCTTCTACTGCCTATCCAATTTGTCAAGAAAGAATTGGGCAAGAAAATTGGCATACTCAACCCACAAAAGCATCCCAGCAAAGTGTTGACTGCCAATGCAGATTTTGTCAAAAATATTCGTAAAGGCGTCCTATCCAAGAGCCTTTTTACAACATCCTTGACGGATTCTCAGGGCAGCTTTACCAAACCTACAACGTGGTGATGTTCGATTTTATTTTTTAGTTGCCAACTCCACGCCTAAATTGCGATCATCTTGTAATCTTTAAATACGTCTCGATAAATCAACGTTTCTCTGGCCGCAGCACTGTTGTCTGGCGGTTAGGTCTGCAAAAAGCGTTAGAGCAGCCCTAATTCCTGGGCGCGAATGGTGGCTTATGTGTGATTGTTGACGTCCAGTGCGGAATCTGCCATCGCCGAAGAAACTTCGCTCTTTAATCTTACTTGCGACTGCCAGATCAGACCGGCGCCAGTAAGAAGGATAATTACAAATGAGCCGATCCACAACCATGTTCCAAATGCTGACCAGTCAATCTTGTCTACCTGATTGTCAATCATCACAAGCCCTACAATAGTAATGCCAGCGCCAATAAATTGAGTCAGCCCCATTGTCAACAGTTCAATCGAAGCAGCCGCGCTAAACAAGAGCAAGGCCCCTGTCGCCGGCGTAATATATAGCACGCTGTATACCCGACCGTGGAAAGCATCAATTGGCCAGGGCCAAAAACTACTGAATTTGTCTGGAGCAATGAGCAGACCCAATCCATATAATCCGAGAAGCATGGTAGGTATCAGCAAAACACCCCGCCACGGTGCAGGCAGTGGGAACGGGTTGAATGGCTTGAGATTTCGGTACAGCCACAGATGGTAGGCCGCATTGGCAGGAATGATTATATACAACAAGAACCAAAGCCAGGTTACCCAGCGCTGAAAATCAAAGCGATCGATATAGACCAGACAGACGATCAGAACAATCGCTGTAAAAATCAAAATCATGGGCAGGACGACTCGCGTCGGCGCCCACCGTTTTACATAGACTACCATTGCCGTCGCTGCCAGTGAGGACGCGTATATTGCCCCCAGCAGCAGCGTGTTAAATGGCGTTAAAGCCCAAGGCCACATGGGGCGGAGTACGCCAGGTGCCACAAGGAGACCAATGCCAGCAACAAGAAGGACGGCGGACTCAAAGGCAGTTACAACGAAAAGGAGCGCCGTGATCTCGGGATTGTCGTTAAGTTTTTGCATTCAAAAATCCTTATGGGAATTACAACAGAAGCCAGCCTGCTGTTGGCGACAGTGACTCACACTGGAAGCTTCAGAGCAGCCCGAGTTCCTGGGCGCGTATGGTTGCTTGGGTGCGATTGTTGACGCTTAGTTTCTGTAAGATGTTGTGGACATGCCACTTGGCTGTGCCCAGGGTGATGACCAGTTCGTCGGCGATTTGTTGATTGGTTTTGCCGTCCACAATGAGGGCCAGGATATTCAACTCCTGC
>JACSSI010001031.1 GCA_014879345.1 Anaerolineae bacterium
TTGGTTCAAAACTTGCAGCAGCTTTTCCACACTTGGCCTATCCGTTGGCTCCTTGCTTGGATGCGCCAGGCGCACAATCCCTTGACTATCCACAATAAAATCGCCGCCCAGTTGATGCGGATCACCCCGTTTGCCGAATTTTTCGCGCCCTTGCAGGGTTGCTTTGGCGTAAAACCACAAATTCTGCGGCATCCAGGAGCGCAAAATGGAAGATTGCAAACCATAGGCATGGTAGGCGTTTCGTTCCGGATCAACGAGGAAAGGGAAGGGGGATTGCGTTTCTTGCAGCCACATGCGTGCCCAATACGCAATGCCAAACGAGATGGTGACGACATTGGTATTGAGTGCTTCAAATGCCTGCCGGTGTGATGCCACCTGCACCACGTGGTCGCGGCAGGGCAGTCAGGCCAGGTGGCGCAGGAAGATGAGGAGGGTGGAATGCTTGGTATTGAGCCTGTCGAAACGGCCGTTTCCCCACAAACTATCCAGCGCTACCACATCCCCTTCAAGGGTTTTCAATTCAATAGTTGGAGCCGCTTGCCCCACTTTTAGTTTTGCCATGGGGGAGAAGTATACCGGAAACGGCCGTTTTTCCCTGCCAATTGCTACCGACCCCTTGAACTCGCCTTGCCTGTTCTGGAGATTCTCCGTTAAAATCTTAACCGTATGGATGAAGCGTTGCCTGAAACAAGTCGCCCACGTTCCGTAACTTTAGCACTATGGGGGGTTTTTCTCTTAGGAGTGTGGAATTTTGGTCGGGCGTTGGCCTTGGGCCAACAAATGGACTTGTTACGAGAATTAACCATTCAGCCAGACCCCCGTTTTCGTTTCATTATGGCCCTGATATGGGGCTTTGTGTTTATAGGGTTTTGGTGGTTCGTGCGCAGGAAACGGCCGTTTGCCCGCAAACTCCTGCCGCTCAGTCTCATCCTGTACACAGTGTACGAACTCAGCTTAACAATCCTGTTCGCCCAAACATTCTTGGCAAAACAAGCCATCTGGCTCAACCTGGGCTTCTACCTGCTCCTAACACTATTCATCACTTGGGCATTAAACAGAACAGCAGCAAACAATTACTTCACAAACAAATCCTAAATTCAGCGAAGGGCGCTGGCAGAAGGGTTTTTATTCATCCTTCATCCTGCATCCTTCATCATTAAAAACGGAGGGAATAGAAGATCACATGGATCCGAAACTCGAAAAACTCAACAAAATGCGCGCCAAATCGCAGCAAGGTGGCGGCGAAAAACGCATCGCCCAACAAAAAGCCAAAGGCAAAATGACAGCCCGTGAGCGCATCGACCTTCTGCTCGATAAAGGCTCCTTCCACGAAGTTGGCGCCTTCGTCGTCCATCGAGAGCGCAACTTTGGCATGGACAAACAGCAAATCCCGGGAGACAGCGTCGTCACTGGTTGGGGAACCATAGACGGCCGTTTAACCTACGTATTTAGCCAAGACTTCACCGTCTTCGGCGGCAGTCTAAGCGAAGTCCACGCCGAGCAAATCTGCAAAATCATGGAAATGGCGATGAAAAACGGCGCCCCCGTCATCGGCATCAACGATTCCGGCGGCGCACGCATTCAAGAAGGCGTCATCAGCCTGGGTGGTTACGCCGACATCTTCCTGCGCAACACCCTGGCCTCAGGCGTCGTGCCGCAGATTAGCGCCATCATGGGGCCGTGCGCGGGCGGCGCAGTCTATTCCCCAGCCCTGACCGACTTCATCTTCATGGTCAAAGAGACCAGCCACATGTTCATCACCGGGCCAGATGTCGTCAAATCCGTCACCGGCGAAGACGTGACCTTTGAAGAGCTAGGTGGCGCCATGACCCACAATACCAAAAGCGGCGTCGCCCACATGGCCTGCGAATCAGAAGGCGATGCCCTCTACCTCATCCGTGAGATGATGAGCTATCTGCCCGCCAACAACATGGAAGACCCGCCCTTCAAGCCCAGCAACGACGACCCGCTGCGCATGG
>JACSSI010001032.1 GCA_014879345.1 Anaerolineae bacterium
ATGCCAATGCTGGAATCTGAATGGACGGCCGTTTATGAACGACTGGCGAATCTCTATTTTGCCCGAGACACAGAAGCATTACTGCAATTGACCACAACGGCCAAATCGCTGCCGCTGCAAAGCCCCCCAGCCCAGCACATGCGCCACTACTTTCAGGGCGTGGCCGCCTTTCGCCAGGCAGATTATGCGGCGGCGCTCGACAGTTTTGCGGGGCTATTGGCTCAGCCTGACCTGGACACCCATTTACGCGCCCGCGCCTTAAATTCCAGAGCCGTGGTGTGCCGCGTGACTGGTCAATTGGAAGAAGCCATGTCTGGCTACCGCGCCAGCTTGCTTATCTGGCAGGAACTGGAAAATGATCATTACCAGGGAATCGTCACCTTAAATTTGGGGATTATTTCCTATAATTTGCGCCGTTATGAGCAAGCTGTCGCCTATTTACGTCAGGCAGAGCGCTATTTTGAGGCGGCCGGTTCTGCCGATTGGCTGGCAAAAACGCAAAGCGAATTGGGACTGGTGCAGCGCGACTGGGGACATTGGGACGAATCACTCGCCTATCTGGAAGCGTATATTAGGCGCAGTGAGCAACAAGAAGCGTGGGAAGATGTGGGCGTCGGTGAAATTAATCGTGGCGAGGTGCTGTTATTTAAAGGGGAGGCCACCGCCGCGAAAGCAGCGCTGCAACGGGCACTAACATTGACGGTGAGTCGTACTTATCGGGTCGATCCACTGCTGTTTTTGGGATTGGCGCATCAGGCTGACGGGGAACTGGAACAAGCCGAACGGTATTACCAGGAAGCACTGACGCTGGCTACGGAGATTGACCGACGCGAAATTTTGCCCCATGTTTATTATTATTTGGGGGACGTGGTTTGTCTTCAAGGCAAAAGCGAAGATGCGTTGGCTTATTGGCAGCAAGCGGCTGATGTGATCGAAGAAACGCATACACCGTTACGAGACGAGTCGCTGAAAATCAGCTTGCTGGGGCGGTGGCAGCAGGTGTATGAGGCGTTGATTTTGCATTGCGCCGCGTTGGGGCGCGTGGAAGAAGCGTTTGCCTGGGCAGAACGGGCTCGCGCTCGTGCCTTTGCTGAAGGGTTGGCAGATGATCGGCAAGAACAACCCGTCGTTTCGTGCCAACAATTGCAAGCCGCTATTCCTAAATCTACGACTTTGCTTTGCTACTTCACGACGGGCGTGCTGGAACAAGATATCCCGCTGCTGCGTGCCATCCCCGCGGCCAACCCGCTGCGTGACCACATCCTGACACCGGCTAAAACGCTGCTTTTTGTTATCACGTCATCTGAAATTCAATTGCATGAATGTCCGCTTGACCCGAATTTGTTTGCTACCAGTTCTCCACGGGGTTTTGATGCGACACGATTTCTGAAAACGGCCGTTTTGCAACATCTATCCGCTACTTTATTAAATACGCTCGACGCCCGACGCGCTACCCTCCACCACCTCGTCATCATTCCGCATGGCCCCTTGCATCGTGTCCCCTTCACTGCCATGCTGGCGCAGGCCGACAATCCGCCTACGCTTTCATTTGCCCCCAGCGGCACGATTTTTGCGAGCAAAAGAGTTCAAGGGGAAAAGGGTGCAAGAGAAACGGCCGTTTCCTGCCTAACAGTTGGTTACAATGGCATACGAAGTTCTCGATATTTAAACTATGCAGATGGAGAAGTCGAGGCGGTGGCTGGCATCATGAATGGCGAGGTGTGGTTGGGTAGCGCACCAAAAAAAGCGGTTTTGGCAGAACGAGCGGAAACCTGCCGCTGGCTCCACATCGCCTGTCATGGCTGGTTTGATGATGCTGACCCGCTTGCCAGTTATCTGGAAACGGGCGCAGGAGAAGAGTTGACAGCGCGGGAGGTGCTGGAAACCTGGTCTCTGCAAGCAGAACTTGTAACTCTGTCGGCATGTGAAACAGGTATCAGCCAGATTTTGCGCGGCGATGAGCCGATGGGGCTGGTGCG
>JACSSI010001033.1 GCA_014879345.1 Anaerolineae bacterium
TTGGAAGATGTGGGCAAGCAACTGCGGTCGATGATGCCGTGGTTGAATGCCAAAGTTATTGAATAAATAAACCCCAGGTTCGTAGTGCGCACTTTAGTGCATCACTTTTATACGCACTAAAGTGCGCACTACGAACCAGTTTTGAGGAGCAATTGAACAATGGATGAAAGCAGCGTTACCCAAAAGGAAGATGATGTCGCCGACAAAGATGTCGTTGTTATTTTTGATACAACTTTGCGTGATGGGGAACAATCTCCTGGCGCGACATTAAATGTGGAAGAAAAGCTAGAGATCGCGCGGCAGCTTTCCCGCCTGGGCGTGGACATCTGCGAAGCGGGTTTTCCTATCGCTTCTCAAGGTGATTTCGATGCCGTGCGCCGGATTGCTGAGGAAGTGGGGCCGCTTACCGAAGGGCGCAAATCAGGCCAGCCGATGGTGATTGCGGGTCTGGCTCGCGCCAATGAAACGGACATCAAACGCGCTTATGATGCTGTTAAAGCGGCACCGCGTCATCGCATCCACACCTTTTTGGCAACGAGTGACATTCATTTACAGTTCAAGCTCAAGATGGATCGGGAAGAGTGCATAGATCAGGTGATAACGGCCGTTACCTATGCCAAAACCCTGTGCGACGACATAGAATTCTCGCCCGAAGACGCGGGGCGCTCTGACCCGGACTTCTTGGTGCAGGTTTTGGGCGAAGCGATTAAAGCCGGTGCCACTACGTTAAATATTCCCGACACAGTCGGTTACACCACGCCAGAAGAATTTGGCGGACTGATTAAATATTTGATTGAAAACACGCCCAATGCCGACAAAGCAGTCTGGTCGGTACACTGTCACAATGACCTCGGGCTGGCGACCGCCAACACCCTGGCTGGCGTGCAGAACGGGGCACGACAAATGGAAGTGACCCTAAACGGCATTGGCGAACGGGCGGGCAATACCTCTTTGGAAGAAGTGGTGATGGCGATTGAAACCCGTCCGCAAACGTACAAGGTGCAGACCAATATCGACACCACCCAGATCACACGCACCAGCCGTATGGTCAGCGCCTACACCGGCATGGTCGTGCAGCCCAACAAGGCGATTGTGGGCGCAAACGCCTTTGCTCACGAAGCGGGTATTCACCAGGACGGCATGTTGAAGAACCAGCAAACGTATGAAATTATGCGTCCAGAAACAGTCGGCTTGTCGGCTTCAAAGCTAGTAATGGGCAAACATTCTGGCCGCCATGCCTTCCGCGTCCGCCTGGAAGAAATGGGCTACGATGACTTGGAAGAACAAGAGTTGAACGCGGCATTTAAACGCTTCAAACATCTGGCTGACAAGAAAAAAGTGGTGACGGATGCCGACATCGAAGCGATTATCGCGGATGAAATCTACCAACCACAAGAAATTTGGAAACTCAACCACATCCAGGTTTCGTGCGGCGACCACAGTATGCCCACGGCGTCAGTTAGTTTGACGGGACCTGATGGGAAAGTTTATCAAGACGCAGCACTCGGCACTGGCCCGGTGGATGCGGTTTATGAAGCAGTGAACCGCATCGTGGGCGTCAATAATCGTCTAACAGAATTCATGATCAACGCGGTGACGGAAGGGCTGGATGCCATCGCAGAAACGACGATTCGCATTCAACCGATTAACGATGAAGCATATGGCTTCAATCCGCAAACGAATATGCCCTTCTCGCGCACGTACAGCGGTCACGGCGCCAGCACGGATATTGTGGTTGCCAGCGCCCGCGCGTATATCAGCGCTTTGAATAAGATGCTGGCGGCGCAGGATGAACAGTCGAGCGAAGTGTCGGTGACTGCTTAAAGAATGAAGAATGAAGATTGGAGATTGGAGATTGGACGTCTGGCTTAATCTTCGATCCTTCGACAAGCTCAGGATGAGTTCTTTAATCTTTGTTTTTCTACTAATTTAGGAAACAAAATGACAAGCAACGACACAGTTTGGCAAGGTGAAGTTC
>JACSSI010000076.1 GCA_014879345.1 Anaerolineae bacterium
CAGCGCGTAACATGAGTTAATTAGTCAGATAGTCGGTTAGTTGGTTAGTCAATACGCTTCAACTGCCAGACTATGAGACTAACAGACTACCAGACTAACAAATACGGAGATTGTTATGGAAGCTTATGGTATCAATATGGGTTACTTGCTCATACAATTATTTTGTTTGGTTGTCATTCCGTTATTGATTCTGGGGAGTGTTGTCTATTGGCTAATCAAACGTAATCCCTTCAAACAGGGCGAGTTGATTACCACCCTGGTCGTCACCGATGAGGGGGTTGTTATTCCCAAAGAATTGCTTCCAGACACAGAAAATATCAACATTTATAAACATAAAGACAAGCTGATCTTGTCGAGCAGTCCAGTAGTCGAATAGTCAAGTGGTCAGATAGTCAGATAGTCAGACTACCAGACTATGAGGCTACCAAACTAAAGGACTAACCGACTACCAGACTACCAGACTAACGGACTAACCAACCATGCGATTATCAAAAGCCTTTGGCAAAACATTACGAGAAGCACCGGCCGATGCCGAACTAGCCAGTCACCAATTATTGATTCGCGCCAACTTTGTGCGGCCGATTGGCGCGGGCATTTACGTGTTTATGCCATTGGGCTACCGTGTCATCCGTAAAATTTGGGCGATTATGGCGCAGGAAATGGATGCCATCGACGGGCAAGAAATGTGGATGCCCAACTTGAATCCGGCGGCGCTGTGGCAGGCTACCGGGCGCTGGGATACGGTTGACGTGCTCATGAAAGTGAAAGCAGGCGGTGGGCGAGAATACGCCCTGTCTGCTACGCATGAAGAAGTGGTCACAGAACTGTGCCTGCGTGACATTGAAAGCTACCGTGATTTACCGCGCATGATTTACCACATCAGCAAAAAATTCCGCGACGAACCACGGGCGCGGGGCGGCTTGCTGCGTCTGCGTGAGTTCATCATGAAAGATGCCTACACGCTAGATACGGACGAAGAGAGCTTCGATGCCTACTATCCCAAGATGATCCAGGCATATTACAATATTTTTGAACGGGTAGGCACGCCTGCCGTGGCCGTACAGGCCGATACTGGCAGCATGGGCGGTAAAACCTCACATGAATTTGTGGTGCCGCATGACGAAGGCGAAGATACCTATATCGCCTGTACCCAGTGTGAGTATGCGGCCAATGTGGAAGCGGCTGAATTTGTGCGCGAGGGTGGAAAACCGGGCGTCCTGGCTGAACTGACCAAAGTTGCCACGCCTGATTGTAAGACGATTGCAGATGTAGCGGCTTTTGTGGGTGTGGAAACCAATCAGACGATGAAGGCTGTCTTTTTCTGGTGGTGGGCGCTTGGTGAAGATGAGGAAAACGCAAGCACTGAGCCAGGTCGAAACGGCCGTTTCATCTTCGTCCTGGTGCGCGGTGATTTAGACATCAACGAAATCAAACTCATCAACGCGCTGGGTGGTGGGCAGCTTCGGGCTGCCACCGATGAAGAAATCAGGGCGGCTGGCGCAGAACCGGGATACGCTTCCGCGATTGGGCTGGATATTGCCAAAGCCTTTGACCAACCTGGCGTATTTGTCATAGCAGATTTCTCCATCGAAGCTGGCGGCAATTTCACTGTTGGTGCAAATGATGAAGGCTATCATTTCACCGGAGCCAACTACCCCCGCGATTTCACCGTCAGCCAAATTGCTGATATTGCGCAGGCAGATACAGGCCACCATTGCCCCCACTGCGGTGCTGTGATTGAAGCGCGGCGCTGCACGGAGGCTGGTCACTGCTTCAAACTGGGCACACGCTACTCTGACCCCACGGGGGCTACTTACCTCGATGAAAACGGCAAGCCACAACCCATCTTCATGGGTTCCTACGGTATTGGTTTAGACCGGCTGATGGCAACTATCGTTGAACAGCACCATGATGAACATGGCATTGTGTGGCCGGAAGCCGTGGCTCCGTACCAGGTTCATTTGCTCCACTTGGGCAAGGGTGATGATGTGAAAGAGGCAGCCGATGCGCTTTATGCGGAACTGCTGAGGGCTGGGATTGAAGTGCTGTATGACGATAGAGATGCCAGCGCGGGTGTTAAGTTTAACGATGCTGATCTTATCGGGCTGCCCTGGCGGGTCACAGTTGGTGGACGTGGGTTGGCACAGGGTATAGTAGAAGTGAAACGACGTGACCAGGATGTGCGTGAATCGGTACCGTTAGCCGCATTGCTATCTTTCCTCAAGCCAGCTTGAGTGTGTGACCTTAAGCGAAATCCCCATACCAGTCTGAAATAATATTTTCCAAGCAAGTGCTTGTTTTGCCCAGGATAGCGCTTGTTTTTATTTCCCTGTGGTCGATTAATTGATTATTGGGGACAATCGTAAGCGATTAGTTACTCTGGAGACTTTTGAAGATTATTGCAAAACCTGAACGGTTACACCTGATTTGGATATTCGTGTGGTAAGGTGCAATTAGCCTGGATATAACCTAACGTAATGGACAAGCCATCTCTTTCAATTTTACTTATAACCACTGACGATCAATTTGCCGATGATGTACGGGAGATGTTGTCAGGGTCTGTTGGGGCGGCAGAGATGGTGTTTGTGGTGGAGAGAGGCACTTCGACTTTGCTCAACGCTGGCGTTTCCTTTCTTCAGGCAAGCAAAGATGAAACCGCCACCCCTGATGTGATTTTGTTTTATACCCATGATGAGCCAATCATAACGGCTGTTGCCGACCAGTTTCCTACCATTCCCATTATTCTCATTACAGATAAAAACGACATGCAAACGTCCACCAGCACTCAAATGCCGCCGGTGGCAGACATTTTAGAACGGGAACAACTCACACCGCCGCTGCTTAAACGGGTTCTAATGTATGTTTACCAAATGCGTCGGCATATTATTATTAAAGATAAAGCGCGAGAACATCGCCAGATTGCGGAAGCCTTGTTGCAGGCAGGCGTGGAAATGAATGCGATTCTGGATTATGAGTCGCTGTTGGATACTATATTGCTATATGCTGTTCAGTTTTTCCCCTATGATTTAGCCGCCATTATGCTGGTAGAGGGTGACGAGGTACGTATTGAAAGAATTCAAGCAGCCAATGTAGACCAATCGCTGCAATGGGCACTGCAAAAAGCTTCTCATACGGTATTTTCGCTAAAAGATACCCGAAACTTACGCGAGATTGTTGAAAACGGCCGTTATTTAATTATTCCCAATGTCGATGAGTATCCTGACTGGGTTCATATTAAAACTGATTTTCGTATTGGTTCATGGATGGGCGCCCCTTTGACTGCACAGGGTCAAACCTTGGGCATTTTGTCATTGGATAGTGCCAAACCAAATGTTTATCGGGACGAATACGGGCGTATGCTCGAATCATTCTCTGCTCAAGCAGCCCTGGCCTTACGTAACGCTCATATCCATCAGAGGCGGCAGCGAGAAATTGCAGAGCTATCAGCGCTTCATGCCATCTCTCAGGCCAGCACAGAAGCCGCCACCGTGGATGAACTGTTAACGCGCTGCACCCACATCGTGGCAGAGAAATTGTACCCGGATAGTTTTGGTTTTGTGTTGCTTAATGATGACGGCTTGACCATCAGTGCGCACCCCGCATTTCATAACCGGCTGCCCGTGCTTCACCCCGACAAACTTCCGCGTGGCACAGGTGTGGTGGGACAAGTCATCGAAACTGGACAAATACGCCGCGTTTCTGATGTCAGAACAAACGAGGAATATGAGGGTATCGTGGCGCATACCCATTCAGAGTTGTGCGTGCCCTTAAAAGTTGGCGAGCAGATTATTGGCGCTATCAATGCCGAAAGTATCCTGTTTGAAGCATTCACCGACGCAGATGAACGTTTTATGGTGGCGTTGTCACAACAGCTTGCCACAGGGATTGAAAGAATCCAACTACTGGTCATAGAGCGTCAAAGTCGGGAAGAGGCGACCAAACTGCGGGATGCAGCCGCCTCACTCACCAGTTCTCTGGATTTGGAACAAGTGTTTAGCAATATTTTGCGCGGACTAGACGAGGTCGTGCCACATGATAGTGCCTCTGTGATGTTGCTTCATGGGGACGAGTTGACGATTATGGCGACACGAGGATTCGAGTATAGAGACAGTCTGGTAGGCCATAGCGTTTCTGCGACAAACCCATTTTTTACAGAGGTGCGACAGACAAAACGGCCGTTATACCTGCCAGATACCGCTAAAGAGCCGCGTTTTTACAATATAAGTGGAGACTTTCCCATCCGCAGTTGGATATGTCTGCCCCTGATTGTACGTGAGCAAGTCTTAGGCTCGTTAACCATTGATAATAAACAAGAAAATGCATATGGTGCTGTAGAGATTCAATTTGCCCAAGCGTTTGCCAATCAGGCGGCCATCGCTATTGATAATGCCCGCTTGTACACGGCCGAGCAACGGGCAAGAGAACGCGCAGAAATCATGCGTGAAGCCAACTCCATGATGGTGCAGACCCTAGACATGGACACCATTTTTGACATCTTGTTAGACTATTTGCAAAAACTGGTGTTGTTTGATTCTGCCAGCGTTCTGTTTGTAGAAGGTGACTTTGCCCATATTCATCTCGCAAAAGGAATTGAAAATTGGACTGACGCCGCAGCCCTGAAAAAAGTGCGCATCAATGTGCTTATGAACGAAACCTTCCAGGAAATCATGCGCACACAGAGAGGATTGTTGATTTCAGATGTTTATCAGGACGGCCGTTGGGAAATATTTGAATCAAGCAAATACGTGCGTAGCTGGGTTGGCGTGCCCTTGATTGCTGGCGGACAATTTCTGGGGTGTTTTTCAATTGATAAAGCTGTTCCCGGGTATTTTAATGAAGGACATCTTGAATTAATTGAAAACTTTACCAGCCAGGCTGCTATTCTCATTCAAAATTCGCAGCTTTTCCAGGAAACACAACAGCGTGCGGCGGAATTAGAACGAATCACAACCCTTTCGGCAGCGCTGCGGGAAACGGTTGAATTGGAGCGTTTACTAGGCGTTATTTTGAGAAACGTCTTGCAATTGGTGAATGGGACCTTTGGTGGTATCTACTTGATTGACTCAGAAAGTGGCGACTTGATGCTTCAGGCAACGCTGCCGAACACACCCAGTTTAATTGGTTTGCGGCAATCTATTGAACGAGGAATCGTTGGCTTTGTGGCGCGAACAGGGCGCATTTATATTGCCCCTGATTTCAAAACAGATCCTTTGCTTGATGCCGCCCCAGAAGAAGAAATATTGTTAAAAACTTTGCGCACCGGTATTAATTTGCCGTTGTGGGTGCAAGAAAGGGTTGTTGGTGTTTTGTATGTAGCGATGGATAGGCGGCATGATTTTTCTGATAGAGAAGTTAAATTGTTAACGGCCGTTGCTGAAATAGCAGCCACAGCCATCGACCGCGCCATCGTCCTGGATACATTAGAACAGCGCATCGTGGCACGTACCCGAGAACTCGCCAAAGCCAATGAGCGCCTTACCGAATTAGATCGGCTCAAAACCAAATTTGTCTCCGATGTCTCCCATGAACTGCGTACACCCACCACCAATCTCTCCTTGTATTTAGATTTATTGGCACGGGGAAAACCAGAACGACGTGAGCAATATATGGCCGTTTTGCGGCAGCAAGTTGATCGCCTAACCACCATGATTGAAGACATTCTAAATATTTCCCGGCTGGATATGGGCAAAATCAAGCTTCACGTCATCCCGATAAATATCAATCATCTTGTTCAACAAGTGGTTGAATCATTTGAAGACAAAATCGACCCTGAACTTGCTTTATCAACGCAGTTTCAGCCAAATCTGCCCCAAATTCTGGGTGACGAAAAGCAAATCGTGCTGGTATTGGCAAATTTGCTCAATAACGCCATGGACTATACTCAAACTGGCTCTGTTCGCATAGCAACGCTTTGGGATGAAGCGCATGAGCGCGTCTGTATTGAGGTGGAAGACACAGGCATCGGCATCCCAACACGAGAGCTGGATCACGTATTTGAGCGTTTCTATCGCGCCTCCAACGTCAGCCAATCAACCATGCCCGGCACCGGCTTAGGGCTTTCGTTTGTAAAAGAACTGGTAGACATGCATCATGGCGACATAGAAATAACCAGCGAACTCAACAAAGGCACCCGCGTTGCCCTTTATTTGCCCGTAACAGTGGACAGTAACCAGTGAACAGTGGACAGTAACCAGTGGACAGCAACCAGTGGACAGCAACCAGTGGACAGCAACCAGTGGATCGACTATCCGACTAAAAGACTAAAAGACTACCAAGGAGCTTTAGATGACAACACGCAAACCCTGGCATGAACTAGCAAAAGATTTAGTAGACGTGGCAATGGGGCGTAAATTTGCCACGATGGTGATTAAGAACGGCCGTTGGCTCAACGTCCACAGCGGCGAAATCATTCCCCACACAGATGTGGCTATCTACCAGAGCCGTATCGCCTACGTGGGCGAAGACGCCAGTTACACCATTGGTGATGAGACAGAAGTTGTGGAGGCAAACGGCCGTTACCTCATTCCCGGATTATGCGACGCCCACATGCACGTCGAAAGCGGCATGATCACCGTCACCGAATTTGCCCGCGCCGTCATCCCCCATGGCACCACCAGCATGTTTATCGACCCCCACGAAATTGCCAACGTGCTCGGCTTGCCCGGCGTCAAACTGATGCACGACGAAGCCCAAACCCTGCCCATCAACATCTACGTGCAAATGCCAAGCTGCGTGCCTAGCGCCCCCGGCCTGGAAACCCCCGGCGCGTCCATCGGTCCCGCCGAAGTGGCTGAAGCCATGCAGTGGCCCGGCATCATCGGCCTGGGCGAAATGATGAACTTCCCCGGCGTCTTCATGGGTGATGCCAAAATGCACGCCGAGATGGCCGAAACCATGAAAGCAGGCAAAGTCATCGGCGGCCATTACGCCTCGCCCGACCTCGGTCGCCCTTTCCACGGTTATGTGGCGGGCGGCCCCGCTGACGATCACGAAGGCACTCGTATGGAAGATGCCATCGCCCGCGTGCGCCTGGGCATGAAAGCGATGCTTCGCCTCGGCTCCGCCTGGTATGATGTCGCCACCCAGGTCAAAGCCATCACCGAACGGGGACTCGACAGCCGCAATTTCATCCTCTGCACCGACGACAGTCACTCCGGCACACTCGTGCACGAAGGCCACATGAATCGGGTGGTGCACCATGCCATCGCCCAGGGACTCAAGCCGATCACCGCCATCCAAATGGCAACCCTCAACACCGCCGAACATTTTGGTGTGGAAAAAGACATCGGCTCCATCACCCCTGGTCGTTATGCCGATATTGTCATCTCCAGTGATTTGGTCGAGCTACCGATTGAGTTGGTGATTGCTGGTGGGGAAGTGGTGGCGGAAAACGGCCGTTTAGCCACCAATCTCCCCCCCTACCACTACCCCGATTTCGCCAAAAACACCGTCAAACTCGGCAAACAACTGCAATCCCAAGACTTCAATATCCCCGCTCCCCAATCGTCAATCGTCAATCAGCAATCGTCAATCGCCGCTCACGTCATCGGCGTCGTTGAAAACCAGGCGCCCACCCGCGCCCTCACCAGAATGCTGCCCGTCGAAAACGGCCTGGTAACGGGCGATCCACAGCAAGACGTATGCCAGATTGCCCTCGTCGAACGCCATCAAGCCACCGGCGGCGTCACCAACGGCTTCGTACAGGGCTTTGGCTTCAACACCCCCTGCGCCGTCGCCACCACCGTCGCCCATGACAGCCACCACATGATCGTCACCGGCACGAGCAAGCGTAACATGGCCTTGGCCGCCAACCGCCTCGGCGAAGTCGGCGGCGGGGTCGTCGTCTTCAAAGATGGCAAAGAGATTGCCCTTGTCGAACTGCCCATCGCCGGTCTCATGTCTGACGAACGCGCCGAAATCGTAGCCGACAAAGCCGCCCGTATGGTGGCGGCGATGGCCGAATGTGGCTGCACCCTGCACAACGCCTATATGCAGCTTAGCCTGCTCGCCCTCGTCGTCATCCCCGAACTGCGCCTCTCCGATTTGGGGCTTGTCGATGTGACTAAGTTTGAAGTGGTTGATTTGTTTGTGGAGTAGCAAAGTCCTATTGAAAAAACATATGGCAGCTTGGCAAAAGATCCTATCACTCGAGGATATCAAAGTGATTATGAAAGAGGATAGGTTTTGTGCGTGAAGGCGTGCGGCGGGCTGTGCTGTTGTGGGAGGGGAAATATCAGAGTGCGATTGTGATGAGTATGCTGCGGGATGAATGGCTAGGGATGGGGCAGCCCTTGCCGCCCAAGTTGCCAATCGGCAAGGGTATCAGTTTGTAGCCAAACATAGCAATGATGAACCCTGCGTTCTCATAATAAAAAGTAATTCATCGCTGCAACCACGCCTGAAACGGTTCATGCAATTGTTGAACCAAAAACCAAAGCACAAGAATAAAACCCACATGGACAAATCCCATGAGCATAGGCCCTACTGCTTCAAATGGATAACCAGGCAGGCGGTGAATCATATAAGTCAGTACAGCCTGCCACAAATAAGCGAGCAGCGCATTTTGTCCCAGCAACAAAAACAGCCATCCCAAAAGTTGATTGAGTGGTCGCCACAACCAACTAACAAGACCATATAAGGCGACAAACAGCCAAAGCGCAAAAATGATCCGATTCAAAGACAATACCTGTCTATTACCAATGCCATCTGTGAAGATGTGGAGATAGTCTGGCATTGGCCAATCATGATAAACCACTTGATAACTGAGAAATAAAAACAGCAAAGCTGGTATAGCCAAAATCAATGTGATCAACCATGTCGGCAGCGGTAATCTGCGCCACCATTGATAGAGTTCTTCACGGTAATAGCCGCCAACCACGCCTAAAATGAAGAGAAATTGCCAAATTGCAAATTTGAAGTAAGCATAAAAAATTGCAAACGACGCTGGTTCTTGCTGCCAGGCATACCATAAGATAAACGAGCCAAAGAGCACAAGCTTCCAACGCTTCTGTTCCAGCAAATAGACGGCAAGTACACCCCAAAGAAGTAAAAGCGCATACAAAACTAAAATATCCAGGTACGGGTAGGAAAAATGTATTTGTAGAAAAGAGCCTTTAAGCAAGTCTTGAAACGCTTCTGGAACATGTGTGGGACGGCCACGCCATTCTCGTAAAATAAAATCGCCAGTTGCCAGCAAAAATTGGCCGACGACAGCCAATAAATATAATTTTAATGCTCTCTTGGCGACAATGGCGATGACTTTATGCCATCCCAGTTCTTTTGCCCGAGAGCGATAAAGATTCCCAAATACAATGCCAGAAACCAAAATAAACCCTTCTGCTGCTGTAACCCAAAGACGGCCACCACCGGTGAACGGCAGTGTCCATGCTGGAAACATCCTCAAATGATCAATGCTCATCACGACGACAAAATAGCCGCGCAGAAAATCAAGACGTAAATCGCGATGGGATGTTTGCGGGGCATAACGCCAGTGTAAGGGCATAAGATGTACTAAATGGGTTTCCTTTTGAAGCTCGTGTGGGGATTTTACAAGTCTGGTTAAGTTGTGGCAAAAGTATGAGAAGGAGATTGGTTAACAATGCTTATATAAAAAACATATTTAAACTTGGCGATAACGTTTTCAACCAGTTCACAATCTGCTATTATCACCGGCATGAGCGATTTAGAACTGGTAACTACCCCTGACGAAACCCAATCCCGTAAATTCATACTGGCAGACAAAGTGATGGATCGGTTGTCAAAAGCGATTGATGATACCGATGAGCAAGAAGCGGCTGCGCGTGTGGCGCAACTCCGCGCCAAGTATCCTGGCGATACCTTGGAGCAATTGAGCAACCGGCTGATAGTGGCAAAAGCACGAGAAACGGCCGTTGTCGGAGCCACTACCTCTGCTGCTATGATCATTCCTGGGATCGGCACCATTGCCGGGCTGACGTTGGGCATTGCCGCCGATTTTGGCATCACCTTCAAACTGCAAGCCGAACTCGTGCTAGAAATAGCCACCCTGTACGGTCAAACCATGACACCAGAAGAAAAACGGCGTGTGGTCATGTTGGTAACAGGTTTGAGCGCTGGCACAACCACGCTGGCGCATCGCGCAGGCAAAGGCATCTCCAAACGGGTAACAGCGCGGCTCGGCTCCAAATATGTGGTACGTGTCATGCCCGTCGTGGGCATGGCAGCTTCTGCCACCACCAACGCCGTCATGACTTATGTCATCGGCAAACGGTCACAAGCCTATTTCAGCCTGGGGCCAGATGCCATGAACGATTGGCGAGCCAGTGCCGGTGCCTTGACTGGTATCAATCGGGAAATATTGGCGAGTGGGGCAAAGACGAGTGGGTTAGCCTTAAAAAAAGCGGGGGGAACGGCCGTTACCGGAGCCAAAAAAGTAGGATCAGCCGCCGCTTCACGCCGCCCGCGTCTGAGCAAAAACAAAGAGCAGCTATCCCTGCCAGACTACGACGACGAAATCATTCCCGTTTTCATCGAAGACAATTAACCGCCCCCACAAGATTCACGCACAATGAGTTCCGTTGGCAGCAGCGTTAGCATCTCTGCTGCTCCACCCTGGATGAGCCGGATAACTTGCTCTGCCGCTTTGCGCCCCGATTCTTCGATGGGCGCGTGGATGGTCGTCAGCGGTGGTGTGAGGAACCGCGCAAAGTTGGCATCATCAAAGCCGATGACAGCCACATCCTCCGGGATTCGTTTGCCTGCTTGTTGCAGCGCCACAAACGCACCGCTGGCAGACCGGTCATCGGCGGCAAAAATGGCGTCGAACGCCACGCCAGATTGCAGCAGCTGGGCAACGGCCGTTTCCGCCACCACATCATTAAACCCACCAGTGACGACCAATTCCGGCACAAACGGGATGTCATGCGCGGCCAACGCCTCGCGGTAGCCCAATTCACGCCAGTGCGAATCCTCATTCCCCTCCAGTCCTGCCAAATAGACAATGCGTTTTCTGCCGAGACTAATGAGATGAGAAACGGCCGTTTTCGCCCCCTCCTTATTCTCAAACGTTACACTCGGAATCGCCAGCCCCGCCGGTGCTGACTGGTGCAGCAGCACCACCGGGAAGCCACGCTCATATAAGCGCTTAATCTCAGACTCCTCCAGACTGCCTGCGTAAATAATCAAACCATCCGTATTATGCTCGCCCAGCGGCAACGACAGAATCGTGCCATCCCGCCGCCGCAGCCTTGTCGAGTACAGCAGCAGCTCATAGCCAGCATCCGTAAATTCCTGATCAATACCGAACAGCAGCTCCGTCAAAAAATCATCACCCACGCCAGGGAAAATCAACCCAATCGTATTGCGACGGCTGCCAGCCAGGCCACGTGCGCCAGCATGCGGCACATAGTCCAGTTCAGCAACCGCGGCATTCACCCGTTCCGCCGTCGCTGCGGCCACCTTGCCGGTATTGTTCACCACGCGGCTCACCGTGGCAATCGAAACGCCAGCCCGTTCAGCCACATCATCAATAGTCACCCGAGATTGAGGAGTCATCGTTCCCGTCCTTTCTTGATAAACTCATATAGGTGCAACCTGAGCTTGTCGAAGGTCGCACCGGGCTTCGACAAGCTCAGCCCTCATTTGAGCTACAGAGGGGTGCGGTTTAAAGTTGTGTATGAGACTACAAAAGTCTCCTCAAATTTAATGCCAATTCGTATTGG
>JACSSI010000077.1 GCA_014879345.1 Anaerolineae bacterium
GCATTGGCAACGGCTCCGGCCGTTGGTACCAGGCCAATCTCGCCCACACCCTTCGCGCCATACGGCCCATACGGGTCTGGCACTTCCACGCCGATAATCTCCATTTCTGGCGTTTCTTTGGCGCGTAAAATACCCATTTTGCGCAAACGAGTCGATTTAGGACGGCCGTTTTCCATTTCAATCTGTTCGCTAATAGCATATCCCAGCCCCATGTGGAGCGAGCCTTCCAACTGCCCCTCAAACAAAGTCGGGTTGAAAATCTTGCCTGCATCATGAGCGGCCGTAATCTTCTCCACCTGACCGTCCTCATCCAAAACCACCAACTGGGTAGCATAGCTGTACGAATAATGCGTATACACCTTCTCCACCATCGCGCCCGGTTTCGTCGTCCAATCCACCACCCATTCGCCACGATAAGAGTTCCCCACCAAATCAGCCAACGAGTGCGTCTCCAAATCTTTCTTGAGCTGCTTACAGGCATCAATCAACGCATTACCCACCAACGACGTGGCGCGGGATGCTGTCGTCATGCCCGCCTCCTGCCCTGCCGATGTGTCAATGCGCACCTCCATCAAGCTCGGATCAATGCCCGTTTCTGTGCAGACCACTTGGGTGGCAATGGTATTCACGCCCTGGCCCATCTCCGTCCAGCCATGATCAATGATCACTTTATCGGCCGCCGCAATGGTAACCTGAGCCGAGGAGGCATCGGGCATGCCATTGCCAATGCCGGTATTCTTAATGCCACAAGCAATGCCCGCATATTTGGCCGCGTAAAACGCATCTTTCACCGCCAACAAGGTCTCTCTTACACCAGCCCCGCCTTCAATGACTTGATTGGTCGCCGTCATGTCGCCGTTTTGCAGCGCATTGTCGTAGCGGAACTGCCAGCGGTCGAAGCCACCTTGTTCGCACAGATCGTCTAGCAAACTTTCCAGGCCAAACGCCGCCTGATTGACACCAAAACCGCGCATGGCCCCGCAAGGCACGTTGTTGGTGTACACGGCAATCGCTTCTACATCTGTCACTGGCACATTGTAAGCACCCGTCGCATGTCCCGCAGAACGCTCCAGCACTTTCATGCCGACTGAGGCATAAGCACCCGTATCGCCCAGGAATTTCACCTTGATAAAGGTCAACTTGCCGTTGGCATCACAGCCAATTTCATAATCCATCCAGATGGGATGGCGCTTGGGGTGCATCATGATAGATTCGTCACGGTTCAGCCGTACTTTTACCGGCATGCCCAATAAATAAGCCATGACTGCGGCATGACCCTGCACTGTCAAATCTTCTTTGCCGCCAAAGCCGCCGCCATTGGGAACCATAATGATGCGTACCTTTTCCAGAGGCAAACCTAGCAGCTTGGCAACTTGTTCCCGCTCTTCATAAACCCCTTGCATTTGTGACAGCATTTCTACGCCATCTTCAACGGGATAGGCGATGGATGATTCTGTTTCCATGTAGCCATGCTCAATCCATTGCGTCTCAAACTCGCTGCGGGCAATAAAGGCAGATTTGACCCGTGCTTCATCTACATTGCCGCGATGGGTAAAGCTGCGCGATAGTTTATTGCCGTCTTCATGAATTAAGGGGGCGTCTGGCTCCAATGCTTTGTGCATATCGATAAGCGGTTCCAGCACGTCATAGTCTACTTTAACGAGTGCCGCTGCTTTCCGGGCAATCGCTTCTGATTCTGCTACGACACCTGCCAATACATCACCGATGTAGCGCGTTATCTCTCCCTCAGCAATCATGAGGGGCCAATCCTGTTTGATATGACCAATGGTGCGATCTCCGGGTACGTCAACGGCCGTTATCACCCGCATTACCCCCGCCACTTTTTCCGCCTCACTGGTATCAATCTTCAGCACCTTCGCCCGGGGATGATCGCTAAAGCGCAAAGCACCGTATACCATACCGTCCAGCTTGATGTCATCGACATAGTTGTGGAAGCCCAATACCAAATCCTGCGCTTTGTACTTGGGCAGACGAGTGCCGACGGGGCCTTTGCCATTGCCCACGGGTTCCGGAATCTCTTCTTCTTTACGGATCGCTTCAGCGGCATACTGCACGGCATCGATAATCTTTTTGTAGCCGGTGCAGCGGCATAGATGCGGGGTCAATGCTTTTTGGATGTCGGCGCGGCTGGGTGTAGGGTTGTTATTGATGAGCGCATTGGACTGCATGACAATGCCGGGAATGCAGAAACCGCACTGGACGCCGCCTTTTTCTACAAAGGCATTGGCGTACACCTTCTGCCGGTACTCACCCAGGCCATCGGTGGTGGTGACGATGCCATCAGCCACTTTGTCCATCTTCGTCACGCAAGAAAGCACAGCCTTGCCATTTAAATCGACGGCACAGCAGCCACAAGCTGCCTGCGGCGCACAGCCATCTTTGGGGGTGGTGATGCCTTCCACGTCACGCAAATAAGTCAGGAGTGGGAGTTCAGGATCGCCATTGTATTCTTTTGTCTGCCCATTTAGGAAAAATTTCATGATAGTCCTCCAATAATTGAAGGCCCCGGATAGTGGCTGACAAACGAATGAAGGTGGGGCGTTTTTTTAGTGAACAGTGTACAGTGTACAGTGAGCAGTAAAACCCGTTGCCTTACTGTACACTGTATACTGTTTACTGTTTACTGGTTCATCCGTTTCGCCTGTGCGCCAGCCTGATGAGTCCACTTGTTCGGCGTGACTATCAACGTTGTTGTTTGGGGAATTTATGATAACACAGTGGGATGAGATGGAAAATGGGAAACGGCCGTTTCCTCCATCATCCCTCGCTTTCCTTTTCTTTTTCCTGCTTGTCGTCTGCTATAACCAAAACTGCCAGCCAGCGCGTGTCTGGATAGCTTTGCAAAATCATAACAGTGAGAACCGTGAGTGGAGCTGCCAACAGGACGCCTAAAAAGCTAAAAACCCAGCCCCAGAAAAACAAAGCGAAAAAGGTGAGTGCCGGTGAAAGGCTAATATCATCAGCAATAATTTTAGGCGCCACGACTTGCTCAATAATTTGGTTAATAATCAAATAACCAAGAGAAATCGCCACAGCCATCGGAAGGCCAAATTGGGCAAAGGCCAGCACCACGGCTGGAATCGCGGCAATAACCAGGCCGAAATAAGGAATAAAGCTCATAAAAATCGCCAACACCGCCCACAACAGGGCATAATCCACGCCAGCGATTGAGAGCATAATTAACACACCAATCCCCGTGATCGTATTTACTTTAATCCGCGCCACAAAATAGTTGATTAAACTATCACGGAAATCATTCACTTTGGGCAGTAATTCATTGGTTTCACCTAAACCACGTTTCAAGCGTGCCGGATATTTAGACGATTCGGCAATGATGAAAACGAGTAGGACGATGACAATTAAAGCCACCACAACAAGCGAAACGGCCGTTCCCAGCGCACGCTTGGCAATATCCGCAAGCAAAGAAACCGCCCCATTTCCCACACTCTGTACCTGTTCTGCATCCAACACGCCAGATACCTTATCCGCGATAGTGGCAATTTCAGCTTGCATATTGGCCGTATACTCTGGCAGTGTCTGCAACAGCACACTAAACGATGACACCACCAGCCAAGCCAAACCGACAAATATACCCAGCAGCAGCAAAATCATAACCAGCAGCGCCAAACCCGAGCCTAACCCTTTGCGTTGCAGCCATTGGTAAAGTGGCACACAAAGCAGCGCCAAAAAACCGGCCATAATTGCAGGACTCACCACATCGGCAAACATCTTTAGCCCTGCGATGATGACAACCACACCTGCGCCAAGCATTAATAAGCGCATAATCGAAGATGAATTTTTCATAGTTTGAAGCATAGCGGATACCTTTTCTAAATTCCGAGAATTTGATGAGAAGCGTTCAGTTCCTCTGGTGACTTTTGAAGTGTTAAGTGCCAAATAGCGAAATTTCAGTGGTAAAAAACCTCAAAAGTCCAAAGGTTGCCCACGATAGATGTTATAGCATAATGACTGTAGATATCCACAGTAAAAAAAACTTTCAGCATGGTATCCTAATTGAAGGAAACTAAATCGTACAAAAATTCACAATTGCCTGTCAGCAAAATCTAAGGATAATAGGCGTCAAGAAAGAGAAGACATTCCCTGGATATGGCATCCTGAATAAACCGATTACGGCTTATCTGTTTCCATATCCCCACAGTTACCAAACGAGGCATCACGTGCGTAAATCGAAATTCAATCGGGAAACATTTGATCGACTGATTGATGCCCTCATGCCTGTTTTCGCCGCACTGCTGGCTTTTGCCATAGGTGGTGTCATTCTGGCGCTGCAAGGCGTCAACCCCCTTGAAGCCTATAAAGCGATGCTCGTTGGCGCCTTTGGCAGCAAAAATGGGTTGGCCGACACGTTCGTCAAAGCAACCCCCTTACTGCTTGTGGGACTTGGTATCGCCATTGCTTTTCGCGGCGGTGTTATCAACATCGGTGCAGAAGGGCAGCTTATCATGGGCGCGTTGTTTACAACCTGGGTTGGCTTGCAGCTTGGCGAACAGTTACCGGGGGCGGTAGTCATCATGATTAGTTTGTTGGCGGGGGCGTTTATGGGCGGCGTTTGGGGTGCTATTCCCGGTTACCTCAAAGCGCAGCTTAATGTCAACGAAATCCTCAGCACTATTATGCTTAACCAAATTGCCATCCAGTTTGCTTATTATCTGCTGCGCGGCCCGATGATTGATCCGGCTGAACTGGCAGCAGGTACCAATATTCCCCATTCCGCTCGTCTGCCCAAATCTATCGACATGCCTCGCTTCACTGATGTGGCACGCATGATGGGTGTTGACCAAACGGCGAAGGATTTGGGTATTCAGGGCTATTTGGGTGAGCTTTATGGGGTTTTAACTGAACCGAGCCGGCTGCATACTGGTTTTATCTTTGCTGTGATTATGGCGATTCTCGTTTATATCTTTTTGTGGCGTACCACTATTGGTTTCCGCATTCGGGCGGTGGGCTTGAATCGACATGCGTCACGGTATGCTGGTATGAATGTGAAACGCACGATTATCCTCTCAATGACGTTGAGCGGCGCGTTTGCCGGGTTGGCTGGTGCTGTCGAGATTTTGGGACTGCACCATCGCATGTTTGAGCCAACGGCCGTTTCCGCTGGTTACGGTTTTACGGGCATTGTGGCGGCGCTGTTCGGCAAGCTGCACCCATTGGGTATCATTCCCTCCTCTATCATATTTGGCGGTCTGCTCGTGGGTGGTGACAAGATGCAGCGTGCCATGCAAGTGCCACAAGTGATGATAACGGCCGTTCTCGGCCTCATCATCCTCTTCGTCGTCAGCACCGACTACATCGTGCGCAAACGCCAGGCCAAACGCATCAAACCTGTTGCCAGCGACGAAACAACCCAAGCGGAGAGCGCATGAATATCTTTACTTATTCATACGTAGTGCGTAGTGCGTATTGCGTAGAATCGTCTAATATGCACTACGCATTACGCACTATACACTACGCCTCTAATCAAAAAGGGGAGGTCAATCATGGGTGAACTAACCGCCATGGCAATCATCATCGGCATCATCCACTCTGGTATACGCCTAGCCACACCCTACCTGTTTGCCGCCCTGGGTGAAACCATCTCCCAACGTTCTGGTGTACTCAACCTGGGCACAGAGGGCATCATGCTCATGGGCGCTTTCTTTGGTTTCTACGTCACCTTTGTCACCGGCAACCCGTGGCTGGGCGTGACAGCCGCCGCCTTTATCGGTGTACTCATGGGGCTGTTCATGGCTGTTGTCAGCGTCACCTTCCAGGCAGAACAAGGCATCAGCGGCATTGGCCTTTCCCTGTTTGGCCTGGGCGTTTCCAGCATGTTGTTCAAAACCATGCTGGGTACAGTTGAAGGTGTGAAAGGGTTTAGTGAACTGCAATTTTGTATCACAGGCACATTTTGTCTTGCCAATATCCCGGTGATAGGTGACATCTTCTTTAACCACAGCATCCTCACCTACGCTGCGTTCCTGCTTGTACCCATCGTCACTTATGTGCTGAACAAAACTACCTGGGGCTTAAAAGTTCGAGCCGTCGGTCAAAACCCGGAAGCGGCCGATTCGTTGGGTGTGAGTGTTAACAAAATGCGCTATGCGGCCGTGATGCTGGGTTCTGCATTGGCGGGTATCGCCGGTGCGTCCCTATCCATTTCTTTGCTCGGCATTTTTCAAGAAAACATGACAAATGGCATCGGCTATATCGCCGTCGCCCTGGTTTATTTTGGTGGCTGGGCGCCCTTGGGCGTCATGCTGGGAGCGCTGTTATTCAGTTCTGTCAACGCGCTTCAGCTTTGGGTACAGGTACTGAGCCTACCCATTCCTTCTGATGTAGCCGTCATGTTACCTTATTTATTGACCATCGTAGCGCTGGCAATCCCATTCCGGCGCTCGTTGCAACCTGCTGCGCTCACTAAGCCGTATGAGCGGGGCGAAAATTAATTAGATAGTCATGTAGTCTAGGAGTCACATAGTCAAATAGTCAGAACGCCGTGACTATCAGACTAATCGACCAAATAAAAGGAGAGAGAATTATGAACAAAAAATTGTGGTTATTGTTAATGGCTTTTGTGTTAGCCCTGGCCTTGGTGGCTTGTGGTGGCGGCGAAACCGCTGAACCGACAGAGGCACCAGCGCCAACAGAAGAAGCCGCACCAACGGCAGAAGAAGCGGCTCCAGAAGAAGCCGTCGAAGATATTTCTGCCGAAGCAGATGTGGCCGATGTTGGCAATTTTAGGGTAGCAGTTGTTATGCCCTCCACCATCACCGACCTGGCCTGGAGTCAAGCCATTTATGACTCGTTGGTACGGTTGCAGGAACAAGCCGGTGGCGAAGAGAATTTTGAAATCGCCTACACCGAGAATATGTTCAACGTGACGGATGCTGCCTCCGCTATCCGTGATTATGCGGACGAAGGTTACAACCTTGTCATTGCCCACGGCACGCAGTATGGCACCTCCTTGTTCGAGATTGCGCCTGATTATCCAGAGACCAGTTTTGCCTGGGGAACGGCCGTTGATACTGGCAAAGAAGCCGGCTTAGAAAACGTATTTGCGTATGAAGCACGCGCTGAAGAAGGTGGCTACGTAGGTGGTGTGCTGGCAGCCAACTTGAGCGAATCTGGTGTGATTGGTGTGGTTGGCCCAGTCGAGGCTGGCGATGCCAAACTCTACATCGACGGCTTCGTCGCTGGCGCGATGGCTGCCAATCCAGACGGTCAGGTTAACGTCTCTTACACCGGCTCCTTTGGTGATACGGCACTGGCCGCTGAAGCCGCTAATACCCACATTGCCGCTGGTGCAGACGTACTCACCGGCTCTGCTCAACAAGTTGTGGGTGCCATTGGTGTTGCCGATGAACAAGGTATTCCCTGGATCGGCACCCAGTCTGACCAAAGCTCACTGGCTCCCGACATCGTTGTCGCTTCCCAAATTTATGATTGGGATGGCGTTCTATCTGACATCATCAAGAAAAATCAAGCTGGTGAATTCGGTGGCATAGCCTACGCTCTGACACTCGAAAATGGTGGTCTCGTCATGCAGTATGCTGATGGGCTTGATGCCGAGGCTGTGGCTGCTGCCGAAGCAGCGGCTGGCGAAATTGTGGCTGGCAGTTTGGACGTAATGGCCGTCATTGAAGGCGGCGCGATGGCAGCGCCGGCTGAAGATGAAGCGATGATGGAGTATCCAGAAATCGAACCGGTTAAAATCGCTCTGGTTATGCCCTCCACCATCACTGACGTTTCCTGGAGCCAATCGATTTACGATTCCCTCATCGCCATTCAAGAACATTATGGCGAAGATGTGGTGGAAATTGCCTACACCGAAAATATGTTTAACGTGACAGATGCGGCCGCCGCCATTCGTGATTATGCTGACAATGGTTACAATCTTGTCATCGCCCACGGCGCTCAATATGGCACATCCCTCTTCGAGATTGCGCCTGACTATCCAGAAACCAGTTTTGCCTGGGGAACCACTACCAACTTTGGTGAAGAAGAAGGCGTTGAGAATGTCTTTGCTTACGAACCTCGTGCGGAACAAGGTGGTTATGTGACAGGCGTTATTGTGGCAAACTTGACTGAATCTGGCATTATCGGGCTGGTTGGCCCTGTTGATGCGGGTGATGCCAAATTACATGTCGATGGCGTTGTGGCTGGTGTGACGGCCACGAATCCAGATGCCCAGCTTAACATTTCTTTTACCGGCTCCTTTGGTGATACCGCTTTGGCTGCTGAAGCTGCCAATACACACATCGCGGCTGGCGCTGATGTGCTGACTGGTTCTTCGCAGCAGGTGGTCGGCGCAATTGGTGTGGCTAAAGAAGCTGGGATTCCCTGGGTTGGTATTCACTCTGATCAGACTTCGTTAGCTCCTGATATTGTGAAGGCGATGGTCATTTATGATTGGGTACCGACTTTGTTGGATATGATTACTTCCAATCAAGCAGGTGAGTATGGCGGTCGTGTGTTGCAGTTGACACTGGCAAATGGCGGTCAACGCATGATCTATGCTGATGATCTACCGGCAGATATTGTGGAAGCGGCAAAGGCTGCTGAAGCAGGTATTATTGACGGCAGTATCACCATCGAAGCACCACCGCGTAATTAACTAGTTGTAGACCTCCGAGGTTTTTAAAACCTCGGAGGTCTTGTAACAAAAATGATGGATTTAGTTATTCGCAACGGGTTATCAGATAAGACAGGCACGCCTATTGAAGTGGGTATCACTGATGGGATAATTGTGGCTGTTGAGCCATCTGGCATTCCCGCTGGCGACAAAGAAATTGACGCGGGCGGCGGGTTGATTTCGCCTGCGTTTATTGAGTCTCATTTTCATCTGGAGAATGCGTATCTGTGGGATGGCATGATCAATCAGAGTGGCACGCTGCAAGAGGCCATTGAGATTTATGCCAAAATCAAACATGACCTGACGGTTGAGGATATGGTTGAACGGGCGGGACAGGTGATTAGAACGGCCGTTTCCCACGGAACCCTCTGGCTAAGAAGTCATGTCGATATTGACCACATCGCCAAATTGAGCATCCTGGAAGGAGTCGCTGCGGCCCGTGAAGCCTATAAAGACCTCATCGACATCCAACTGGTCGCCTTTCCCCAGTTGGGACTGGCACAAAACCCGGAAGCTGTCGATATGATGTGGCAGGCGATGGAAAATGGCTGTGATTTGGTAGGCGGGATGCCGCATGGCGAGCAGAATATGGATAACGCCGCCAAACAGATCGAAATTGCCTTTGAGATCGCGCAAAAGTATAACGCCGATGTCGATATGCACATCGACGAAACGGACAATCCCTACTGGCACTCGTTGGAACTGCTGGCTGATAAAACCATTGAAACGGGCTGGCAGGGGCGCGTCACGGCCGGTCATTGCTGTGCCATGTCGGCCTGGGATGACAAGATGGCAGCGCGTATCATTGAGAAGGTGCGCCAGGCCAATATCCATGTCATCACCAATGCGCCCATCAACCTGATGTTGGAAGGGCGCGGACACAATCATCCGAAACCACGCGGCATTGCTCGGGTGAAGGAACTGCTGGAAGCTGGCGTGAATGTTTCCTGCGGGCAGGATGATGTACAAAATATGTTCTACCCGTATGGCAAGATGGATCCGCTGGAAGTGGCGCTGATTACGGCTCATGCTGCTCATTTAGGTGGGCCGGAAGAAATCCAGGCCGCCTTTGATATGGGGCGTTATAACGCCGCTAAATTATGGAAGTTAGACAATTATGGCGTACACGTCGGCGCTCCGGCCAATCTGATTGTGCTGGATGCCAAATCGCCTGTGGAAGCGTTACGCCGTCAACCTGATCGCCGTTATGTGATTCGTCAGGGCAAAGTGTTGGTGGAAACAAAAACGGCCGTTACCTGGCATACGTAAAAACCTGACAGGTTTATGGACGGCCTGGACAAACCAGGAAATATGTTATGCAGAAATGTCTTGACGTTAAATAGCACTGTAAACCTGTCAGGTTTTGAAAAATCATTATGAGCGAAAAAAACAACCTCCTGCCATCTGGATTACCACGCATTGAATCACTAGAAATGCGGGGCATCGTCAAAAAATTTCCTGGCGTGCTGGCAAATGACCACGTCGATTTTGATGTACAAGCTGGGGAAATCCATGCCTTGCTGGGTGAAAATGGTGCAGGCAAAAGCACCTTGATGAAAATCCTTTACGGCCTCTACCAGCCGGAAGAAGGGGAGATTTTGCTCAACGGGGAACGGATTGAGATCCATTCCCCCACTGATTCTATCAATCATGGCATCGGCATGATCCATCAGCATTTTATGCTGGTTGACAACGTAACTGTCGCCGAAAATGTGGCGCTTGGTCTCAAGTCGAGCAAGGGGATGCGCCTGGATTTGGATGTGGTATCGGCGCGGATTCGTGAATTGGCTGACAAATATCACTTGCAAGTGAACCCCAATGCTATCATTTCCAAGCTGGCGGTAGGGGAGCGGCAGCGCGTGGAGATTGTGAAGGCGTTGTATCGCGGCGCAGCACTGCTGGTGTTGGATGAACCAACGGCCGTTCTTACCCCGCAAGAAGTGGATGATTTGTTTGTGATTTTCAAGCAGATGGCCGCCGACGGCCATGCCCTCATCTTCATTTCCCATAAGCTCAACGAAATCTTTGCCCTCACCCATCGGGTGACGGTGCTGCGCGATGGCAAGCTGATTGGCACGGTGAACACGTCTGATGTGACCAAAGCCGACCTGGCTAACATGATGGTGGGACGCGAAGTGCTGCTCACCCGAGATCGGCAGCCCAGGGAAACGGGCGAAGCGCGGCTGGTGTTGGAAAACGTCAACGCCTTCAATGATGATGGACAGTCTGTGCTGAAAAACATCAGTTTTGAGGTGCGTTCGGGTGAGATTGTGGGCGTAGCAGGGGTGTCGGGGAATGGACAACGGCCGTTAGCCGAAGCCATCGCCGGACTGCAAAAAGTGGAAAACGGCCGTGTGCTCATGGCAGGCAGCGACGTGACCAACTTCACCCCCGCGCAAATGTTTGATACCGGTTTGTCCTATATTCCCGAAGAGCGGATGCACGATGGCTGCATCAAAAACTTTTCCGTTGCCGAAAATGCCATTTTGCAAGATTACGTGCGTCCGCCGTTTAGCAAAGGCATATTCCTCAACTTCAAGGCCATCGCCAGCCATGCCCAGGAATTGATTGAATCGTTTAACGTGAAAACGCCCAGCCAGGAAACGCTGATTAAAAACCTCTCTGGCGGCAACATTCAGAAGCTCATTCTGGCGCGTGAACTGGCGCGGGAGCCGCATGTACTCATCGCCGCCCAGCCCACACGCGGCGTCGATATTGGGGCGACGGAATACATTCACGGCCAGCTTTTGCGCCAACGCGCCGCCGGGTTAGCCACCCTGCTCATCTCTGAAGACCTGGACGAAGTGAAGGCGATGTCTGACCGCATTGTCGTGCTATATGGCGGGGAGATTATGGGCATCGTCAAGAGTGACGAGGTGACGATTGCCCAGTTGGGTCTGATGATGGCGGGTGAACGGGCGGACGAGGTTTTTGCCGCATAGTTCCTGTTAAGGGATGCCCCATAGCCGCACAATGCCATCCAGAGCCGTGCTGATGATCAATTGACCATCTTTTGTGAAGGTAACGGCCGTTAC
>JACSSI010000078.1 GCA_014879345.1 Anaerolineae bacterium
CAATGTGGTGACGGTAACGGCCGTTTCCACCCCCACCGACGCCGCCCAACCCATCAGCTACACCTGGCAGACCGCTGACGAAACCATCACCCACACCACGGGTCTGACCGACACAGCCAGCTTCACCTTCCCCTATTCCAGCACCCAAACCATCACCGTCACTGCCAGCAATGGCGTTGGTCAGCCGGTGACGGACACCATCGAGGTCACGGTTGAGCCGTTGCGCACATTTTTGCCAATCATCATGACACCGCCTTGCACGACCCACACGGCTGCGCTCAGCCTCGATGTTGAGCCAACGGCCGTTTCCACCAACGACACCTTTACCGTCACCGCCACCCTGAAAAACAGTGGCTGTGCCAACATCGGCCTGCCTTATTACCGGCTAACCGCTTCGCCAGCACTGATTGACCCGGCTGCACCCGATCCCATCACCCACTACCTGGGTTTAGGGCCGGGTGACAGTGACTCAGCAGCATTTGTGGTAACGGCCGTTTCCCCCGGCGCCATCACCCTCAACGCCTCCGTCAGCTTTGAAGTCCATCTCGGCTATCCCGGCCCCGCTTATTGGGGCGACGCCAACACGACTAAAGCAATCACCATCACCCCGTAACCACTCTGGCTAAATCCATGCAAACAAAAACGGCCGTTACCCTAAGCTGAGTAACGGCCGTTTCATTTTATAACTGCGCCAGGTGACAGTCACTTCTAAAAGTGCCTGTCACCTAATCCGGTTCAACTTTCGCGCTCCCGCAAATGGGGGAACAGCAGCACCTCACGAATCGTAGCATTATCCGTCAGCAGCATCGTCAGCCGATCAACACCGGTGCCAAAACCACCATTCGGCGGCATTCCATAGCGCATCGCCCGTAAATAATCCTCGTCAATCGGATTGATCTCATCATCATCTTTTTTGTACAGAGCTTGCAGCATCTCAAAGCGTTCTTGCTGATCAATCGGGTCATTCAACTCTGTGAACGCATTCCCCATTTCCATACCAGCAATAAAATACTCAAACCGTTCCACATGCAGCGGATCACCAGGAATTCCCTTTGCCAACGGGGAAATATCTCGCGGATACTGCGTGATAAAAGTCGGTTGAATCAAATTTGGTTCAACAAAATCACCCAGCAACCCGTCAATCAATTTGCCCCAGGACGCACCGGGCGGCGTTTGCGTAGCCACCTTGTTGGCTTTGCCATATTCCTGAATCGCAACCGCCAAACTCTCGGCATCCGTATGCTCGTTATAATCAATACCTGTGTATTTCAGGATGGCATCGTGCATACTGATACGTGCCCATGGCGGCGACAAATCAATTTCTTTATCCTGGAACGTGATTTGCGTGGTTCCCAGCAGCCCTTCAGCAATAAACGCCACCATCCGTTCGGTGAAATCCATCACGTCGTTGTAATCCCAATAGGCCGCGTAGAACTCCATCTGCGTAAATTCCGGATTGTGTTTGAAGCTGACACCTTCGTTACGGAAATCCCGGCCGATTTCATAGACGCGCTCGATGCCGCCAACCAACAGTCGTTTGAGATACAACTCAAAAGAAATCCGCAGATAAAGGTCTTGTTTAAGCTGATTGTGATGGGTGATAAACGGCCGTGCCGCCGCGCCACCATACAAAGGCTGCAAAATCGGTGTTTCCACTTCCAGGAAATCATGGTCATCCAGGAATTGGCGCATCAACTGAATAACCTTAGCGCGAGACCGGAACACATCCCGCACTTCACGGTTAACAGCCAGGTCAGCATACCGCTGCCGATACCGATCTTCCACATCAGCAAAAGCACTATAACGAACGATTTCGCCATCAACTTCCTGCTCTTTCACCACGGGCAGCGGGCTAACGGCTTTACTGAGCAGCGTCCATTCACTGACACGCACGCTCACTTCACCAGCACGGGTGCAGAACAAGGCGCCCGTCGCTTGCACAAAATCGCCTAAATCGAGCAATTTGCGGAATACCTGATGGGATTCTTCCCCGATTTCTTCTCGGCGCAAAAACAACTGGATACGGCCGTAGCCATCTTCAATATGCGCAAACACCGTCTTGCCCATATCACGCATGCTAACCAATCGCCCGCAAACGGTGACAACAAGTTCCTCATCCTCATTAAAAGCATTGATAGCGGCTAATGAGGTGTGAGACCGTGCCACACGCAGTGGATATGGCTCAATGCCCGCTTCTTTAATACGCTCTAATTTTTCCAGGCGCTGTTCTTCTAAACGTGTTTTTTCCCAACTCATGATGCCTTCTCTTCCATAAAAAAGCCCGTGTCAGAGCACGGGCCAGTCTAATTTCAATTAATTTTTACTTCAACAAAACTAACCGATGCTTACCACCCGAAACTCCGTAATGCCACGAGGCGCCTTTATACGCACGATGTCACCCACCTTAGCACCCAACAAAGCTTCACCAAGCGGGCTTTCATTAGAAATCCGGCCTTCTGTGGGGTCAGCCTCAGCCGCCCCTACCAGATGGTATTTTTCATCTTCGTCATAGCCTACTTCTGAAATCGTTACCCAATCACCAACGCGCACATAATCATGGGGACCCCCATTGTCATCGATAATTTGATAGTTTTTCAGGATTTCTTCAATTTCCTGGATACGTCCTTCTAAAAAGGATTGTGCATTGCGTGCAGCTTCCAGTTCGGCATTATCCACAAAATCATCATCTTGCCCGTCCTCAAAAGCACGCTGCAAACGATCAGCAACATCTTCACGCCCTGTGGTGGAGAGCCGTTCTAATTCTGCCTGGAGTTTTTCCAAACCTTCTTCTGTCAATAACGCTGGTTTTTTTGTCATCATTTTATATCACCTAGTTTTAGAGAGCCCTATATTTAGGGAAAAACCGCTATGGCAGCGGCATACTGGTGTGAAATCTTGATTTAGGGCGGGGATTATATCAGAAACATGGACAATGTAAAGAGCAATTCACCTTATTTTTATGTCTACTTATTAGCTCGGTTTATTGTCAGGTTAGCGTGGGCTGAATGTGGGAAACGGCCGTTTCCCCATTCCCCATCCCTATGTTATAATCTTACGCTGGCTCTGCCTGAATCTAAATAACTAAATCAGAGGACTGAGGACAGGAAAGCGTTCTCAGTCCTCGTTGTTGAAACCACATGAAATTATCCGTCATCATTTGTTGCTACAATGAAAAAGCAACCATCGAAGAAGTCATCAGCAAAACCCAGGCTGTCGATCTCGGTTCTGGCTGGGAACGAGAAATCATCGTCGTGGATAACTGCTCCACCGATGGCACCCGCGAAATTTTGCAAACCATCGAAGACCCGGAAATCCGCATCTTCTACCATAAGCAAAATATGGGCAAAGGCATGTCCATCCGCACCGGCATCGACGCCATGACTGGCGACTACATGATCATACAAGACGCAGATTTTGAATACGACCCCCAAGACCACATTCGCTTCTGCGCCAAAGTTGAAGAAACACATGCCGCCGCTCTCTTTGGCTCCCGCGTGCTTGGTGGCGACGTGAAATATGAATACGCTCATGCCTATCTCGGCGTGCGCGTCCTGACAACCGTCACCAACATCCTCTTCGGCGGACATCTCACCGATGTCGCCACCGCCACCAAAATGGTGCGCCGTGATGTGGTACAGTCGCTCAACCTGACGACAACCGATTTCAATCTAGACTTTGAACTGCCTGACAAAATTCTTCTCTCCGGGCATGACATTCTGGAAATTCCCATCAGCTACAATCCGCGCACGTATGCCGAAGGCAAAAAAATCAAAACCTCGGACGGCATCAAAGCCCTGCTTATCATGCTGCGTGATCGACTGGGTTTAACGGCCGTTTTAAAAGAAGATGTCAAGAACAAAAAGAATGACATTCCCACAAACGAGATAGCAAAATCATAAATTTGTAATACGTTAACACATAACGTGAATGTATTACGTTACCCAAGGAATACAAACACCTATCATGAAGATCGTAATCACAGGTTCCATCGCATTTGATTATTTAATGCACTTTCCAGGCAAATTCAGTGAAGCCTTCATGGCTGATCAATTAGACAAAATCAGCCTGAGCTTTTTAGTCGATACCATGAAAAAGCATCCTGGCGGCACAGCCCCCAACATCGCTTATACCATGGCCCTGTTAGGCAGCCATCCCAAAGTGATGGCAACGGCCGGACAGGATTTTAAAGAATACCGCGCTTCCTTGGAAGCAGTCGGCGTAGATACTTCCGCCATTGTCGCCATAGAAGATGATTTCACCGCCTCTTTCTTCGTTAGCACAGACGATGAGCAAAACCAAATCGCAACCTTCTACACAGGCGCCATGGCACATGCCAAAACGCTGACCTTTGCCCAATATGCTCCTGATGCTGAGTTGACCATCATTTCCCCCAACGACCCGGATGCCATGCGCAACCATGCCGAAGAATGTCGCAAACTGGGTATCCCGTTCATTTATGATTCCAGCCAGCAAACGGCACGTCTCAGCGGCGAAGATTTAGCCGCCAGCCTGCAAGGGGCAGCCATGCTTACCCTGAACGATTACGAGTACAATCTCATCAAAGAGAAAACGGGGTTTTCTGACAGCGATATCCGCGAACAAGTGGGTGGACTACTGGTCACAAAGGGCAAAGAGGGTGCGCTGCTCTGGATGGACGGCGAGGAGTACCACATCCCAGTCGTGCCGCCGAAGGAAGTGAAAGAGCCAACGGGTGTGGGCGATGCTTTCCGCGCTGGTTTGATGCGCGGCATGGAGTTAGGATTACCGTGGCCGATTGCCGGACGGATGGGGGCATTGGCCGCTACCTACGTTCTCGAACATGTGGGAACACAAAATCATACTTTTACACCATCTGAATTTGTAGCCCGTTATCGCGAACATTTTGATGACGAAGGCGCGTTAGATATTTTGTTATAAAATGGCAAAGTTGCAGAATGGCAAGGTGGCAAGGTCTTTACTTTGCAATTTTGCCACTCTGCAACCCTTACCCTTTTCAATAATTTTTAGGAGAACTATTACCAATGGAATTCGATATTAAAAATCCCGATTTAGCCCCTGGCGGTCGTCACCGCATGGACTGGGCAGAAAATGAAATGGCCGTGTTACGCGGTATTCGTGAACAATTTGGCAAGGAACGGCCGTTTGCCGGAATCCGTATTGGCGCCACCATGCACGTCACCACCGAAACAGCCAACTTAATGCTTGCCTTGCAAGCCGGTGGCGCCGATGTAGTCTTGTCTGCCAGCAATCCGCTCAGCACCCAGGACGATGTAGCCGCTGCCCTCGTCAGCTACTACGAAATCCCCGTCTACGCCCGCAAAGGCGAGAGCGTGGAGCAATACCGTCAACACATCAATGCGGTGTTGGATCACAAACCCCACATCATCATGGATGACGGCGCTGACCTGGTTAGCACCCTGCACAAAGACCGCCGCGACGTGTTGGGCAACGTGATCGGCGGTACGGAAGAAACCACCACCGGCATCGTGCGTCTGCGCGCTATGGCCAAAGATAATGCCCTGGAATTCCCCATGATGGCTGTCAACGACGCCATGACCAAGCATCTCTTCGACAACCGTTACGGCACAGGCCAGTCCACCATGGACGGCATCATTCGCGCCACCAATGTTTTACTGGCAGGCCGCAACGTGGTCGTTGGTGGGTATGGTTGGTGCAGCCGAGGCATTGCCATGCGTGCCAAAGGCTTGGGCGCAAACGTTATCGTCACCGAAGTTGATCCGTTGAAAGCATTGGAAGCCGTTATGGACGGTTTCCGCGTAATGCCTATGATGGAAGCTGCACCCATCGGCGACATCTTCGTCTCCGCCACGGGCGACATCAACATCTTCGACAAGCACCACATGGAAGTGATGAAAGACGGCGCGATGCTCGCCAATTCCGGTCACTTTGACCTGGAAATCAACAAACCCGCCCTGCGCGAACTGGCCGTTGACGAACCAAAGCGCGTACGCGAATTTGTGGAACAGTTCACCCTGAAAGACGGCCGTCGCCTCAACTTGCTGGGTGAAGGTCGCCTCATCAACCTGGCCGCAGCCGAAGGTCATCCCGCCGCGGTGATGGATATGAGCTTTGCCGGTCAGGCGATGGCTGCCAAATACCTCCTGGACAACAAAGACACACTGGAAAACAAAGTCTACACCGTGCCGGAAGAAGTTGACCAAGAGATTGCCAGCATCAAACTGGCCTCTATGGGCATCAGCATCGACACGCTCACTGAACAGCAAGTTGAATATCTCAACTCCTGGGAAGAAGGCACATAAGTATTACGTAGATTGGACCAATCTTGGAGATTGGTCCAATCTTTTTTCGTTCATGGCTAAACCACTCGACCATTACGAAGAACAACGCACGGGCACCGTTAAGGCTGCCCGTTTGTTTTCTAATATCGTCAGCCCGCCAGTGCTGTTTGCGCTGTTGGGGCTGGCGTTTGCTTTGTATGAACGGCCGTCTTTGAACGGGCTGCTCTGGGCGGCGGTGTATGGTTTCTTCGTCTCCTTGCTGCCCATTCTCATTGTGCTTTATTTGCTCAAGACAGGGCGCATCGCTGAACTGCACATGAGTAATACACGCGAGCGCCACATACCTTACCTTTCGGCCGTGTTGTCGGCGGGTATTGCTTTCTTACTCATCACTTTCTTTGATGGGCCTGAACTGCTGCGCTGCCTGACGATTTTCAATATGATTGAACTGGCGACGCTCGGCGTTATCAATGCCTTCTGGCTCATCAGTATGCACGCCACTGGTATCATGGCAACTTTTCTGCTGGTGGGGCTGGTTTTTGGGTGGGCATATAGTTTGATCGTGCTGCCGTTTGTCTTTTTGGTTTGTGCCGTCCGCCTTTATCTGCGCCGCCACACCGTCATGCAAGTGATTGCCGGACTGGGTTTGGGGCTGGTAACTGTTTATTTTATGACCCTGATAGGGTGTTTTGTAAATTAAAAAGTAACTGTTCAGGTAGCCGCAGCCGCAGCCTGAGCTTGTCGAAGGCGAAGGCAGAGGCGGGTGGTGCGAACCGCTTTGGCTTCGACAGGCTCAGCCGCCGCTATGCACTAAGGTTGACCAACACCTGTATAGATACATTAAAAATAGGGATTAGAGATTGGAGATTGCAACGAATCTCCAATCTCTAATCTCCAATCTCTTCCTATGTTTGAACAAGATCGCGTCATTGTCCGTTTACAGCAGCGTGTTGTCGCTGATGCTGATGTTGAGATTTGCTTTTTGGCTGGCTCATATGGTCGGCGCACCGATGATGCCTATTCTGACCTGGATGTGGCTCTGGTTTTCCCCAATGAACTGCGCCGTGATTTTGCCTGGAACAATCGACGGGAGTTTGTGAAGTCGGTGACGCCTTATGTGCCTTGTAAATCGTTTGATGCGGCGCATGTACGGCCGTTTTTCCATATCGCGCTCTATAGTAATGGCAGTAAGGTCGATTATCGGTATGAGGTGAAGGATGAGATGCAGCCCAATCCCTGGGATCGGGACATCCGCATTCTCAAGGACAATGAGGGCTGGGCAGAGCAGTATCAAGCCCACTGCGCCCAAACGTTTTTACAACGCCCCCACATGACGGCAAAAGAGCTAGAAGCCATCGACGACCGTTTCTGGGTGATGTTTTGGGATACCTATCGCCAGGTGGTACGGGGCGATTACGACAAGCCATTTTCTGTTTACGTAGAACTGCTTACCTTCACACTCCCCCCGCTGCTCCACATCCTGCCTCCCGAAGACCCGGCACATCAAGCACTGCTTCAGGCCAGTTATTCTGCTGATACGAAGGCAACGGCCGTTCACCTTCGTCAATTATTGCAAGCATATATTGGGGCGAGAACGGCCGTTATCCGCCGTCTTAATCTCGCTTTCATGCCAGACAGCAGTTTTGAAACACAAATCCAACGTGTGCTAGAACGCACAAAGTAAACGGAATATTCCACCCAATATTGGTCATCTTTTCAGAACGAATGGAAGCAACCCGGCAAGAGAGATGTTGCACATGATTCTCGACAATCAACTCTCCTGCCGGATTCAGACTTGCCCCCAAACCGTGGAAACCTGTACGGCATTGAATTGTGCTGGCACTCAGGTGGCAACGGCCGTTCCCACCGGCCCCCGCGTCACTTCACTCACATCTGCCATCACCCCAAACTGCTTCACACTAAAATCGCTGAGAGCGGGATGGCTGACGATGCCAGCCACTATGTCGCTGTCCAGATAAGCAGTCAGCGATTTGGCATCGGCAAAGAGATAGATGCCGCCTGATTCCTGATCCGCCTCATTAATCAGCCACACCTTCCACAACAAGCCTGGCACGGCGGCAATGGGTTCTGCCAACGGGGCAGCGGCCGCTTCATAATCAGCTTGCGGCACATTAAACTTAAAATTGATCTGCAAAATTTTCTGGGACATGAGTTTCTCCTTGTGGTAGGTAGTGCCTGGCACGGGGCGGACGGAGATCACCTTTCCAGATGATTTTGTCCCGTGCCAGGCACTTCTCAAACAGGTTATCTAGGAACAGTGTGCCAAACGGCCGTTTCCAACCCGTTTCCAAATCCGCTATACTGTGGAAACCATGCCTCCTTTTCAGATTCAACTACTGGGTACCTTCCAGGTCTTGAAAAACGGCCGTTCCCTCACCGACTTCCGCACAGACAAAATTCGGGCGCTGCTCGCTTACCTGGCCGTGGAATCTGACCGTCCGCATCGGCGCGATACGCTGGCATCTCTTTTCTGGCCCGATATGGACGACCAGAAGGCGCGTTACAACCTGCGCCTCTCCTTACACCGATTGCGCCAGACACTGGGTGACGACCCCCTGACGCTACAAATAGATCGACAAAGTGTCCAATTTGACACCTCCCAAACACAGGTAGATGTGGTGACTTTTGAGCAAGTGATAACGGCCGTTACCACCCATGCCCACCCCCAACTACAAACCTGCGCTAACTGCATGGCTCACCTGGAAACGGCCGTGGCTCACTATCGCGGTGATTTTCTACCCGGCTTCTTCCTGGCCGACGACCTTCCTTTTGCTGAGTGGGTAACAACCCATCGTGAACGACTGCACCAGGAAGCCCTGCAAGCATTTGATTGGCTGGCAGAATTTTATCGGCATAGCGGACACCTGACACAGACCATCCCACACGCCCGGCGGCAGCTTGAACTGGAACCGTGGCGCGAATCCGCCCATCGGCAGATGATGCAGGTGCTGGCAGCGACCGACCAGCCAGCCGCCGCCCTGAGCCAATATGAGACCTGCTGTCGCATCCTGCGCGACGAATTGGGCATTGAACCAGCAGCCGAAACGACTGCTTTGTACGACCAAATAAAAAGCGACAGAATGAAGCAGCGCCAGTATGATACGCTTCCTGAAACACAGATCGTGACTCTGTTGCCCCCCCATGCGCCTGCCTTAGTAACCACCCCATTCATTGGTCGCCAGGCAGAGTTGAACGTGTTGAACATGCTTCTGCCTGAGCCAGCAGTGCGCTTGGTGACGATTGTCGGGGCGGGGGGCATGGGCAAAACACGCCTGGCGCAGGCGTGCCTGGAAACACAGACAAACCGGTTCACCCATGGCGTTTATTTTGTGCCGTTAACGGCCGTTACCAACCCTGTTCACATCTTGCCCACCATCGCAAAAACCCTCAACTTTGCCCCCGATCCGAGCGATACCACCCGCTCTGTCAATCAGCAGTTACTCGATTATTTGCAATCCCGGCAGCTTCTGCTGCTGCTAGACAATTTTGAACAACTTCTGGATAACGAACAGGAACAAACCAGCACGGCCGTTTTGCTTAACCTCCTCCAGCACAGCCCCGAAATCAAACTGCTCGTCACCTCCCGCGAACGGCTGCACATCCAGGCTGAACATGTGCTGCCATTAGGCGGGCTGCCCTGCCCGGCTGTCGATGAACATGCTATCGACACCTATTCGTCCGTGCAGCTTTTCCAGGAAAGTGCCAGCCGTTTGCAGCCCAATTTTTCCCTGACACCAGACGATATTCCCCACCTGATTGCCATCTGCCACCTTCTGGACGGTATGCCATTGGGATTGGAATTAGCCGCTGCCTGGGTGGATTTGCTCCCTCTGGCTGAAATTGCGGCTGAAATCCAAAACAGCTTCGATTTTCTGGCGGCGGATGTCCGTGACTGGCCCCTGCGCCACCGCAGCATACGGGCGGTGTTTGATGCCTCTTGGGCACGATTAAGCCTGCCTGAGCAGGAGCTATTCCCACAACTTTCCCTGTTTGGAGATGGGTTTACCAGGGCGGCGGCACAGGCCGTTGTTGGCGTCGGTCAGAAGCGCACGGCCGTTTTGCGTCTGCTTTCATCCCTCGTGAGTAAATCGCTGCTGCGTTATGACCGGCTGGCCGACCGCTACAGTCTGCATGAACTGCTGCGGCAGTATGGCGCCGAAAAGTTGACAGACGCGGGAGCATGGGCGCGATATGGCCGTTATTACTGCACCTGGCTGGCCGACCAGACCTCGGCACTCAAAGGCGGTCGGCAAAAAGCGGCGCTGTCTGCCATTGAAGCCGATATTGACAATATTCGAGTGGCATGGGCGTGGGCGGTTGATGGGCAGGAATGGGCGCTGCTGTTTGCCGCCGCCTTTAGTTTAGGCACATTTTTCTACCGGCAAGGCCGCCATCAAGAGGGGCTGACGTTGTTTAGCGATGCGGCGGCACGGGCAGGCGCAGACAGGGCCGCCAACCCCCAAATTCAGGCGCGATTGCTGTATTGGCAGGCGATGTTTGAACCGGCAGCCGCCACGCGCCAATCGTGGCTGAACACGGCGCTGGCTTTGCTGGAAACGGCCGTTCCCGACCCCCACAGTCGCACCGGACAAGCGGCCATCTTGCTGGAGCTAGGCAGTGTGGCCTACGGTCAGGGGCAGCATGAAACAGCCGAACGCTATTTTGAGCAAAGCTTGCTCCGCTGTCGTTTGGCCGATGACCGTTGGGGCGAGGCCAATGTGTTGTGTGAACTGGGCGTAAGCGCCTGGAGCAAGGGGGCGTATGGGGAAGCGGAGCAACGGTTCAGCCAAAGTCTGATTATTCGGCAAGCGTTACAAGATCATGTGGGAACGGCCGTTGCGTTAGAAGGCTTGGCTGGCACGGCTATGTTTGCCGGGGATGGCGAGCAGGCCATCGCCTATACTCAACAAAGTTTGGCTGTGTATCAACAGGTAGGCGACCGGGTGGGAACGGCCGTTTTGCAGGCAGAGCTAGGCAATAAAAACTGGTACCAAGATTTGACGGGGATGGCACTCATTGAAGACAGTCTGCGTATTTTTGCCGACCTGGGCACACGCCGCCATCTAGCGCACTGGACGGTTATCCTGGCAATGTACAAAGCGGATGTAGACATCGTGGCTGGCGAAAGATTGGCGCATGAAGGGCTACGGCTGTGCCAGGAGATTGGCTACCAGCGCGGCGTGGGCATTGCCTACGGCATTTTGAGCCGCGCCGCCTGGCTGGCAGAAGCCTATGATCGCGCCCAAGCGTTGGCGCAAACCTATTTAGGCTTGGCAGAAGAGATGTCGCTAACGTTAGAACGCTCGGATGCGCTCACCTGGTCAGCCTGGGCTTATCTGGCTGTGGGGCAACAAGCTGAAGCAGAAAATCAGGTGCGGCTCATTTTGAACACGCCTAATTTATGGCAG
>JACSSI010001034.1 GCA_014879345.1 Anaerolineae bacterium
TATCGAAGCTGCCATCGTTGACGGAGTTTCGTACTGGCAGAGACTCGTTTATATCTATTTTCCCCAAATAATTAGCTCGTTTTTAATCGTGACTATCTTCGCTATCATCGGCTCCTTCAACATCTTTGATGAATTAGTTGCCTTGGGCGCCTTGAGTGGAAACCAGGAAGCCAATTTTCTTTCGATTGTTTTCTTCAAGTATGGCTTCTTAAGGGGAAGATTAGCCGTAGGATTAACTATGGCTTTGCAGCTAGGTATACCCCTATTCATTATCGGGCTGCTACTCCAGCGGCTTCAGCGACGATTCCAATACGATGCCTAACAGGTAAACTGCTATGAAGAAAACAGCCAAAGTCAGGAAAGATGATCGAGGTTCTCGCTTTTTCAGTAAAAAGCGGGTCTCGAAAATACTTATATTCACGTTTTTCTTTTTATATACCCTGTTCACCCTCTTTCCCTTTTATGTGCTCTTTGTCAGAACCTTTGTGGGAACGAAGCATTCCACGGATCTATGGCTTTGGCCGCCCCCTGTGGAAGAAGCGAGCCTGGATTACCAGTGGGGAAACCTGTCAGTATTTTACAATTTAGATTTTGACAAAGTTAAAGAAGACCTGGGTATTCCCGGTGATGCTTTTATTCAGACCCGTTGGACGCTGCAAAGAATTGCCGAAGAATACGATATTCCTGAACAAAGAATCCAGGATTACTTTACCCCGTATTCTGTTTTCAGCGGCTGGATCGTTCTTTTTGGCGATAATAAGTTCTTTCCGGCCTTATTCAGAACGATTTTGATTACAGCCCTCAGCCTGGTTGGTTTGAATCTGCTCTCAATTCTAACAGGGTTCGGTTTGGCCGGGTTGAAGCGATTAGACCAAAAGATCGTATTCAATATTTACTTGCTCAGTGCGGTCATACCGTTCATGATGATCTTGCTTCCGCAATATATGATCGTCCAGTGGCTGCTAAATTTGATTCCCGGGTATGATGTGTCTGGTTCACTTACTCGTGCCGCTAGTCAGATCTTGGCTATTGTTGTACTTCATATCAAGGGCGGCGCCTTGGGGGTTATGATCTTTACAGCCTACATCTCGTCCATTCCCAAAGACCTGGAAGAAGCTGCTGAGATTGATGGTGCGACCACTTTGCAATATCTGCGTTACGTTTTACTCCCTCTCTTGAAAATACCTATTGCCTCCTTGACCATTATTGTCCTCCCATCCTTATGGAATGATTTCATGGGGCCGTATATCTATTTGGATGCAAGCAACACCACATTGTTGCCGTTGATCCAGAGCTACACGGGGACGTATACCACGAACTATCAGGTATCGTTCACTGGCATATTTGTATCGATTATTCCGCTAGTCTTGATCTATATTTTGTTCCGAAACTGGTTCATCCAGGGGGCGATGTCCGGAGCGATTAAAGGATAACCTGTGAAAGGAAATTTCAATGACCTCTATTACGAATCTCGTTTGTGAATATCACTCCAATCCACTGGGCCTTGATGTCATCGCGCCTCGGCTGGGTTGGCAGATGCAAAGCGACCGGCGCGGGGCGCGGCAAACCGCCTACCGCATCCTGGCTGCTGGCGAGCCACAGTTGCTGCGCGATGGTCAGGCTGATGTATGGGACAGCGGGAAAATCGAGACGGATCAATCCACCCACGTCCCTTATGCGGGAAAGCAACTAAGGTCACGCCATCGCGTTTACTGGCAAGTGACTGTGTGGGATGAAACTGGAGAGGCCAACACCAGCGACCACGCCTGGTTTGAGATGGGTCTGTTGGAACGCAGTGAGTGGCAAGGTGAATGGATTGGCGCGGCGCTGACTGGCGGCCCGCGCACGACGATTCCGGCGCCCTTCTTGCGCCACTCTTTTCAGCTTGAGGGCGAGGTGAAAACGGCGCGGTTGTATGTGACTGCTTTGGGGCTGTACGAATGTTCGATTAACGGCCGTTCCCCATCCCCA
>JACSSI010001035.1 GCA_014879345.1 Anaerolineae bacterium
GATACGGTGCAGGAGGGGAGTTTTTTGGTGTGTGACAACGGCCGTTTCCGTTACTACGGCCTCGTGACAGACTTACAACTGGGAGCCACCGATCCCCGCTTTGCCGATGAAAAGACAGACCGGATGCTGCCTGCCATCCAGCAAGCCCTGTTAGGCAAAACCCTCTACACCACCCTGGAAATGTACCCCACCTTGCTCATGGATCGCGGCCCTGAAGAGCCTGGCGCTTACCTGGATTGGCAGGAGCGCGTCAGTCGCGGCGAAGAAAATCCGGGACCGCGACCTGTCAAAACCGTGCCTGCCCACCACGCGGAAGTGCGTCCCGCTGACGAAGCCGACGTGGCGCAAATCTTTGGCGAAGAAGGGCCTGGCGTTTTCCACATTGGCAATACCATCGAGCAGGGGTACAAAGTATGCCTTGATCTCAATAAGTTCGTGAAACGTTCCAGCGGCATTTTTGGCGCGACCGGCACGGGCAAGAGTTTTCTGACGCGCATGGTGCTGGCTGGTCTCATGAAGGAAGATGTAGCTGCCGCCCTCGTCTTTGACATGCACAATGAATACGCCTTTGACGATCTCGATTCGGATAAAGACGCTAAAGTACGTGGTCTCAAATCGTTGTTTGGGCAGAAGGTGCAGGTGGCGGCGCTGGGCGCAGGGGCGCAAGTGCGTGGTCATACGCCTGATTTCACGCTGGAACTGGCTCTCTCCGACTTCACCACGGGCGATATGCTCTTGCTTTCTGAAGCGCTTAATCTCACTGATACTGCTGCCGTCACTCTGAATGCTTTGGAACGTGCCTTTGGTCACAGTTGGTTTGCAGATTTTATGAAACTGGAACCGGGTGCGGTGGACATCGATCCCGAAAGCGGCAAAACGTTTCCCGCCGACAATTCGGTGGCGGCCTGGGCACGGCAGAACAACATCCATGAGAAAGCGGCAGAAGCGCTGCACCGCAAACTGCAACTCATCTACGACCGCGCCTATGTCACGGCCAATCCGGCTGGCGACCCGGTGAAAGCGATTATTGATAAATTGGAAAACGGCCGTCATGTCATCTTAGGCTTTGGTGAATACGACAATGACCTGGATTATCTGCTCGTTTCCAACATTCTCACCCGCCGCATCCGTCAGCACTGGGTCAAGAAAACGGAAGAACACAAGACACTTGGCCAGGCCGCGCCGCGTCCGCTGTTGATTGCCATCGAAGAAGCCCACAAATTGCTCAACCCGCAGCTTGCCAGCCAGACTGCCTTTGGCATTATTGCGCGGGAATTACGGAAATATTTTGTGACGCTGCTGGTGGTGGATCAACGGCCGTCTGGCATTGACGATGAGATCATGTCCCAGCTTGGCACGCGCATCACCGGCTGGTTGGGGGATGAAGACGACATCCGCGCCGTACTCACCGGCTTGGCTGGCCGCGATCAACTGCGCGGCATGCTCGCCCGTCTGCAAGAAAAAGAGGAAGTGCTGCTGCTGGGCTGGGGCGTTAAAATGCCTATTCCCGTCAAATCCCGCCGCTACGATGAACGTTTTTACGATGCCATCAAAGGGCGGGGCGAGAAGCAGAAAAGCGGCCTTTCCAGTAGATCAGCCGATGATTTGAATGATGATCTGTTTGGATAACGGCCGTTTTGAAGATTAAATTACTTACAAGAGATTGGAGACTGGTATATGTCTTGAATGATTCGCCACTATTTACCCCCACCCTAGCCCTCCCCCAACGGGAAAGGGAATCGATCTGGCTCTCTCCCGTCTAGCGCATCTTGATTATTTAGCTACTCTATAGAAAGCCAAACGGAAAGCTTGTTGTGTCATTGTGCAAGCTGCATTTCCCATTAACCCTCGATGTTTAAGTGATTTTCTGAAGTTTGAATTGCAAAACAAATCCCATATAAAACGTAACTACTCAGCCAGACCTGTCAGGTTTACTCGAGAGATAAATATCTAACCAGGCCAAACCTGAC
>JACSSI010001036.1 GCA_014879345.1 Anaerolineae bacterium
TGAGACTACAAAAGTCTCCTCAAATTTAATGCCAATTCGTATTGGCAAGACTTTTGTAGTCTGCTTTGTAACACAAAAACTAACCGCACCCTTTCAAACGCCTCTATATCGTATCATACGCCACAAATGCTTCCAATTTCCCACATTGTCCCCGTAGCGAGCAGCCAACCACGCTGGCTCCGGCCACAGAGTGCGTATTACCAGTTTCACCATATCCCGCCGCCGATCCACCAGCAAGAGCAGCAGCACGAATCGCTGCCAGCCATGCTGCCAATCTCGTCCTGCCAACACGCTTTCAGGCGTCACAAAACAGTGAATCAACCATCTGCGCAGAGATGATGGGTTGATCTGAATCAGGGCAGACTCCAGGCCAGCCACACCAATGAGTTGGTCTACTAAATCAAGCACGGTGTAAACGGCCGTTCCCACCCGCCATTCACTCGCCCTTTCTGCCACCACAGCCCAGGCTACGTCCCGCTTTTCCACCGTCAGGGCAATATCCACCAGGCTGCGCAGCGCCGACAGGGTAAACTGGTGATTCACCGCCGTATGCGCCGCCAACTGAATCACCGTATCCTCTGGTGCAAGCTGATACCCAATGGGAAGCAACCCCTGTGGATCAAGTAATGGTTCCCGTCGCCCCCACAACCCGATTTCATCCACCACTGCGGTACGCTTCAACCACCAGCCAGGGAATGGCGACCAGTGAAATTCCACAAAACTGTGCGTGCGCGCAGGCTGTACAAAAACTATTTCACCTCGGGATAATTGTTGCAGCAGAAACGGCCGTTCCCCCTTCACATTTATCTCATACCCCAACCCAACCATCAACTGCGCCGAAAGCTGCATATCGGCATCTTGCACCCAAAAGTCAATATCACTCATCGTGCGCCACGCCGGATCATCATACACAGTCAGGCTCAAAGCAGCGCCCTTCAGCAGCACAGACGGCACCTCATTGTCTGCCAGCGCCTTTAGAATTGCCTGTAACTCACTTTGTTTCAGGCTCGATTCCGCCGCCGCCGCAAACATCTCCCCCTGCAAATAACGCCGCAGCGCCAAATCCGCATCAGCACAGCGCCCATAGGCCAGCGCCCCCAGCCCCTGCCGCGTCAACCATGCCGCCAATTCTGAGGTGGCCGCCACTGTGTAATCTTCAGGCTGGATGCCAGTCACCAGCCACTGTAATAAACAACGAGCCGTCGGCACATCTACCCACGGCTCGCCAGACACCTTATTCTCTGCTGCCATCACCCTTCTTTACTCGCTGCCAAACATGTGCCAGCCTATCTGCCTTTCCTCTGGGAGGGGACTAAGGGCAGGGAAACCGTCTGTACCGGCTCTACCACGTCTTCTTGCCCAGAAACGGCCGTTTTTCCATCAACAACCAGCGGCATCGGCTCAAACTCCGGCACCAAGTTCTGGAAACCCCGTATAATCGCCTCTCTATCATTGCGTGCCGCCGACGCTTGCAGCGCACTCAACCCCGCCTCCAAATCATCTGGAACCAACTTGCTGGCATTCGCCGCGATAAAAATCTTCTCATGACGCGTCCGTGCATACGCTTCGCCGTTAATAAACAGTTCTTCAAACAGTTTCTCGCCCGGTCGTGAGCCCGTAAACTGAATCTCAATATCTCGCCCCACCTCCAGGCCGGAAAGCTCAATCAAATCCCGTGCCAAATCCACAATCTTGATAGGTTCACCCATATCCAGCACAAACACTTCGCCGCCGCTACCCAATACCGCCGCTTGCAGCACCAACTGCACAGCCTCCGGTATCGTCATAAAATACCGCTTCATTTCCGCATCCGTCACCGTCACCGGGCCACCGGCGGCAATTTGCCGCTGAAACGTTAGCACCACACTGCCGCGACTGCCCAGCACATTGCCAAAGCGTACCGCCACATACGCCTTGCCACTGCGCTGTGCTGCCCGGTGGACGAGCAGTTCGGCCGTTCGTTTACTG
>JACSSI010001037.1 GCA_014879345.1 Anaerolineae bacterium
CTCTGCCAGGCGCTGCATCACACTAATTGCTGATGAAGGTACGATACTTCGCACCTTGGCTAATTGGGCAGTCTCAGCTAGACCGGATTGGTTGTCAAGCAGATATCTGGCTTTCAAGTAATCTTCAATAGTTTGTTGTTTCATTGATTATTTTTATCAGACCGCCACTTATTATGTTTAACAAACATAATAATTAGGTGTATCAAAATTATATGCGCAAACAAGCTATTGTCAACGAACCAAACCTAACGTTAACCGGAGTTCAACACATTATGCTTTATAAAGGCAGGCAGCATTAAGCATTAGGAAAATTAATTTCGGGGATGGCAGCACAATAAAAAAGATCTTAACTTTGAGGAAATGAAAAGGGCAGAAATCAGAGTTTTTTACTAATTTTCCAGAAGGGAAAAGGCATAGAGTGAAAATTTTCCTTCTAAATCATTGGAATCTCGAATCAGTGGGCAGGAAAAAGATATCGCCTCAGTTGGGTCCAAAATAATCTCATTAAACAATGAAGTTTCATAAGAACAAGCAACACCAGTATTTAAGACATTACTCCACTCACAGGCTCGTATTACAAGAGGTTCGGTATATGAATCCGGAAGCGTAATTTCTACGGCCGTTCCCGGCTCACAAAACAAATCTTCTTCATTCATTTCGACTTCAAAAAAACCACAGTTTCGCAGCGGACTTGTTTCGCTATTAGTACAGGGAGTCGTAACTAAACTACCGTCAGGGGGAATAAACACCTCTTGCACAGCCGTATTATTCACATCCCAATCAGGAATGAAGTCACACTGCGGTCGATTGATGCTATCTCCGTCCAGTGCGACAAACCCACTTGGCTCCCACAATTGCACCCCATTTTCGTCCACAATTGGTTTGCCTTCACACAAAAATTGATCACCATTTGATTTAAACCCAAGCTGAACGGCCGTTCCCGCCGCAGGTAACTTTAAATCAGTAATATCCACCCATTGCGCATCTAATCCAGCAATATATTCGTCGGCCCAGCCCGCTTGAATCCCTTGAAAACTGCAAGAATAATCATGGGTCAGCGGTGTAGTTTCGTTGTTGCTCATCCGGGTTGTGCTTTGTACGCAAAACGCCTGTTTACTGCCTGTTAATGCGGCCATACCTTGCAGAAAAAAGTCGCCGTAATTGGTGTAATGGAAATGATCGTGGCAGGCGCTATAAGTGAACACATGATTTTCAGCATCTTCGACGTTAGCTTTTCCGATATGCAGCAGCTGTTCTCCGATATTCCACACCGTCGCATCAAACTGTAACAACCGCCGCCAGCCGCTGCCGCCAACCGCCCCTTCTGCCAAAGCACAATCGTCTTCTTCAAAATAGCGGTAGACGATGCGATTGGTGGCTAAATCCTCGGTAACGGCCGTTAAATCAGCAGATTCTTCACGAGCCGCCTCTAAGCGTACCTGTTCCGCCAAGCCATCATCCCACGCCAGCCGCTCAAAACGCAGTGAGGTTTCCACTTCCCCCACCCGCCCTGCCAACGCTCCCCGGCAGGAGAGGGTGGGCAAATAGGCGCGATGGCACCCCGCTGCGCCGCCGCTATCGGCCGTACAGTCAAAATCATAAAAATGCCAAATATTTTCTGAATCAAAACTATTCGGCGGAAAGCCTCCTTCATTAATACAAGCATTGCCTGTGCGTTGAAGAAGCAAATCTGGATCAATTGGAAAAATAAATGGCTCCTGCCACACGCCACCCACTGCCGCTAAAGCTGGTTCGGCCTGTCCCGGTGATTGCCCATCCGTTAACAAGGTGCTGGTAAATGTATAACCGATCATGACCAGATCATGGCCTTGCACAAGTTGTCTGGTTGGCGCTTCATCATCGAGGCGGATGTCCCACAATTCTGCCGGAGGCAATGGCAATTGCCCCTTTTCTTCATAAACAAAATTGCGGAAGTTAAGCCGATTGCGGGTCAACTGAACTTGCCG
>JACSSI010001038.1 GCA_014879345.1 Anaerolineae bacterium
ACGATTTCAAGGCAATTAATTTTCCAGACACCATCCAGGGTGTTATTACCAGCCGCATTGATCAGCTTTCCCCAGCCCAGCAGCTTACGCTCAAGGTGGCGAGTGTTATTGGCCGCGTTTTTGCCTACCGTCTGCTCAATGACATCTATCCGTCTGCCCAGGAGCAAGTAAATATTTTACAAGAACTGGATTTGCTTGATAAATTGGAACTCACACCACAGGAATCGCCGGAGCCGAATCTCGCCTACATTTTCAAACACATCGTCACTCAGGAAGTGGCTTACAGCCTCATGACTTTTGCCCAACGCCAACAACTGCACCAGAAAACGGCCGTTTGGTATGAAAAGATTCAGGAAAGCGACCTCAGTCGTCACTACCCACTGCTGGCACATCATTGGCATCGTGCTGGTGATATTGACAAAGCCATCAGCTACTACGGTAAAGCGGGTGAAAACGCCTTCTTCAACTATGCCAATCAGGAAGCCATCCGCTTCCTCACCCAGGCAATAGACCTTGAAAGCAATACCATATCTCCCTTCCTCAAAGCCTCCTGGGAGCGGCAAATTGCCGAAGCATCTTACCGGCTGACCTTTGTGGAACAAAGTGAAGCCCATTACCTGGCAGCGCTTGAACTCATGGGATATCCCATGCCCGAATCGACCCCTGGCAGAGCAGCCAAACTCATCGGTCAACTGACGCGCCAGGCCTTCCATCGCTGGTTTCCTAAGCGGTATGTAGCCACGGCCTCGTCTGAGTTGGAAAAGACAACGCTGCTAGAAACAGCGCGTTCTTATGAATCTGCTTCTGAAATTTATTACAACATGGGGGATTTTCTATCCTCTTTTTTGTGTGTGATGACGGCTTTTAATCTAGCCGAAAAAGCGGGGCCTTCTCCTGAGTTGGTGCGAGGTTATGCCAACATGTGCGCCACGTTGGGTACTGTGTCACTTCATAAACTTGCTGGAAATTATCGCAAACGTGCCTTAGAAATGGGCGACCAGATTGACGATTTGCCAGCGCAAGCCTGGAGCCGTATCTCTTTGGCAAGTTACAGCTTGCCCAGTGGTGCCTGGGAGAGAGGCGAAACAGAAGTTAATGAATCCCTAACGATTTATTCCAGGCTAGGCGACTGGCGAAAATGGTGTGTCGCTGCCTGGATGCTGCCTCAAATCTCACAAAGCAAGGGTAACTTGCTCCTGGCTCGTGATCAGTGGGCAGAATTGTATGACGTTGCTTTACGCAGCCGCGATACGCGCCACCAGGTACGGGCTCAAGGCGGGCTATTTTTCAACTATTTGTCGATGGGGCTGGTGGATGAAGCGTTTATTTGCCTGGACGTGGCCGGTATTGTCCTCGATGAAAATCCAGAAATGATGCCTGTTGAAGAGCGGCTTTGGTTAGGCATGACTGCTATGAAAGCCTTGTATGAGGGGAACTGGTCTGAAGCGAACAAATTTGCACACGAACAAATTGAAGCGATTGGTCGTGCGCCGCTCAAGTTTGATTTGCAAGATGTGTTTTCTGCCAGTGCTGTCGTGCTGTTGTCACTTTTGGAGCGAGGAGAAGCTTCAAGCGAAGAAGCGAAGCAGGGTATCAAAACTTTAAACGGTTATGCCCGTAATAATGCGTTTGCCCGCCCCAGAGCCAGTCGTTTGCAAGCTCGATATGCGTGGTCGTCTGGAAAAGAAAGCAAAGCAGAAAAATTATGGCAAAAGAGCCTGGCTCAGGCAGAGTCTTTGGCGATGCCTTACGAAAAAGCTTTAACATTGCATTGGATGGGGCGTCTTCTGCAAAATGATGACTATTTGGCTCAGGCAGAGGCGTTGTTTATCCAAGTTGGCGGCGTTCCCCGTTCGATTTTTTAGATTAGTTTTGTCTTTATATCCCCCGTCTTTTAAGGTGACAGGCACTTTTTTAGTCTTTAAGAATTAAATCGGGTAATGAATTTGTCACTCCCGCGAAGG
>JACSSI010001039.1 GCA_014879345.1 Anaerolineae bacterium
GATGTGGAAACGGCCGTTACCCTCATTGAAGACCAACGCCATGACATCCTGAATCGAGGCGAAACGCATCGCCTGATTCGGTGGCTGGAACTCCTGCCAGAAGAAATAATAAACCAACGCCCAACCTTGATACAGACTAAAGCATGGATACTGCGCTGGCAGGCCAAATTCCAGGCAATCCCCCCTCTGCTGCAACAAGCAGAAGCCCTGGTGGAAACGCAGACACTCACCAACGGAAATGCCAATTTCGACATTTTAGCCGGTGAACGAGACGCATTACGCAGCGAAATCGCCTTTTTCCAGAACGATTTTTTGCGCTGCGCCACCTTTGGTCAGTCAGCCTTAGACCGTCTGCCACCCCACTACTTTTTTGCCCGAGGGCTAGCTGCATTGTTCATAATTGCGGGGCAGCAAAACCAGGGACAAACAGAAGCCGCGTTGGAAAAGCTATACGTTTGGCTGGATGATGATCGGTTTCAGCATTTTGCCATCCGCTACTGTTTACTGTTGGCCGCCGGTGGCATTTATGGCATGGTTGGTGACTTGAAACACCTGGAGCAAATTGGACAACACTTGCTGCAAGCAGGGTTGGAAAAAAAACACCCACTCAGCACAACCTGGGCGAGCCATTTCTTGGCTCATGTCTATTACCAGTGGAACCGCCTGGAAGAAGCAGCCGCCCATTGGTCAACGGTGGCAAAATGGCCTTATCAAGCCAATTTTCTGGCCTATCATGATGCTATGTTGGGTCTGGCTCTGATCGACCACAGCCAGGGAAATGTAACGCAGGCGCAGCAAACGCTGGATACGTTAAACCAGGTCATGTTGGAGATAAACCAGAACCAGTTTGCCCCCCAAATAGAATCGTTTCGCACGCGTCTGGCGCTACTGCGCGGGGAGGTGGGCACAGCCACTCATTGGCTGCAAAACGGGGCGAAACCGGCTTTTATGTCGCTCTTTTTCTGGGAGGCCAACTGCATTACTCACATCAAGGCGCTCATGGCACAGGAAACGGCCGTTTCCTACCAAAAAGCGGCTGACTTGTTAACCTCTGTCCAGCAGGTTGCCGAAGAGACAGCCAGCGTCTGGCTGCTCATCCAGATGTGGGCGCTGCGGGCGCTGTTGGCACAGGCGCAGGACGAGCAAGAGGAAGCCCTGGCTGCTGCTGAACGCGCCGTGTGCCTGGCCGAACCCGGCGGCTACCTGCGCCTCTTCACAGAACTGGGCGCAGGGATGGCTGATTTGCTGGCACAACTGGCGGCGCGTGGGGTTGCGCCTGCCTATATTGACCGTATTCTGGCGGTATTTCGTGCTGACCAGTCGCTTGAAGCGGATGCGCTGACCAGCCGCGAACTGGAAATTTTAGCCCTTTTGCAAAAAGGCTTATCCGACAAAGAGATTGCCGAGCAGTTGGTTTTGTCTGTGCTGACGGTGAAGAAACACAACCGAAATATTTATCAAAAGCTGGGGGTTAACGGCCGTCGTCAGGCCGCCGCTGAAGCAAAAACATTGAATCTCCTCTCCTAAATACTTCCAATATACTCCCTTTTACCCTTCAAATCGCCACCTGCTTCCTTTATGATCCTATGATGGCTCAGCATAAATTGACGATGTATGAAACGGCCGTTTACCGCATACGCTTTCAGGGTGCGTTTGATGAATACTGGCTGCAAGACTTAGGAGCCGATTGGACTATCCAATTCAACGATGAAAGTACACAAGTAACCACAACAATCACTGGTGTCATGTGTGATCAGGCCGCGTTAATGGGTTTATTGAGCAGTTTGTACAATGTGGGGCTGCCCCTGCTGGGCGTTGAATGTTTGGAGACGCTTGCCGGGCAATCGTGCCGTTCTGAACAGCAGACAGAATAATCAGGAAACCAATAAGTAAGGAGAAACGATGTCAAACGCAAAACAAGCAACAGAATTTACAACCACCGCGAACCGCGCTCTTTTGGAA
>JACSSI010001040.1 GCA_014879345.1 Anaerolineae bacterium
AACGGCCGTTACCACCCCAATAATCGCCAGCCAGAACATGCCCGCATCTATAGCCGAGCGGAAAATATAGAACTTCGCCACAAAACCGGCCGTCGGCGGAATACCAGCCAACGAGAGCAAGAACACCGACAGCGCCAACGCCCAGCCTGGACTGCGCTTGAACATACCCTTGTAATCTTCGAGCAGCACGCCTTCGCCCTGCTTCTTCTCCAGAGCCATCACAATGGCAAACGCGCCCAAATTGCTGAACAGATAGACAAACAAGTAGAACAAGACCGAGCTAACCCCGTCTTGACTGTTCAACGATGCTGCCAGCGCAATCAAAATATAACCAGCGTGCGCAATACTGGAATAGGCCAGCAACCGCTTGATATTCTTCTGCGAAATCGCCACCACATTCCCGATAATCAGCGTCAACGTCGCCAAAATCGCCACCGCACCAACCCAGCCGTCGCCCATCTTGGGGAACGCAATCAGGAAGATGCGCAGCAGCGCGGCAAAACCAGCCACCTTCGCGCCAACTGACATAAACGCTGTCGTCGCCGTCGGAGCGCCTTCGTATACGTCAGGTGTCCACATGTGGAACGGTGCCGCCGCCACTTTGAACGCCAGCCCGACCAAAATAAAGGCCATCGCCGCAATCGCCAGCACACTTGCGCTTGATACCGTCTCGACAATCAATGGTAACGATGTCGTGCCAGTCGCCCCGTATACCAGGGCAATGCCAAAGACGAAAATTGCGGAGGAAAACGCGCCCAGCAAGAAATATTTCATCGCAGATTCTTCTGAATCTTCACGCGGCCAGGCAAAGCCCGACATGATGTAGAGCGGAATGGAGAGCAGTTCCAACGCGATAAAAATGAGCATTAAATCATTCGACATGCCCATCAACATCATACCGCTCAAGGAGAACAGCATCAGCATGTAATATTCTGGCCGTTCCAGTCCATTTTCACGCATGAAGTTGGTTGAAATGAGGATAGCGAGGATGCCGGTCAACAGCAGCGTGCCGTTAATGAAGACGGCAAAATTATCCACCACCACCATCGGATTGCCGTCGGCAATAAAGGTGACACCGCCATTGTTCCACTGCGTAATCGTCACGACGAGGGCAATCACCATGCCCACAACCGTCAAGCCAGTCGCCCACTGCTTCTTCTCATCCGAGATGAACAAGTCGATAACCATGAGCAAAATGCCCCAACCCACCACAATGATGAAGGGAGCCAGCACGTATAAGTTAACATCAGGTGCTTCAAACATAATTAAACCTTTCTAGTGTTGCTAGATTTTATCACAATTAAAGATTAATAACTGAAGATTGAAGATTGGAAAACCAACGTCAATCTTTTATCTTCAATCTTTGTTCTTTTACTTTTTAATCTTCTTAATCCACACACTGTTCGTATGGAAGGTACTCTGCCCCGCCATATCACCGAGCGCATCGGATGTCGTCCAGTTGATATTACGTCCGCCGTCCAGTTTGCTCCAGCGCCCTTTGGGTGACGCGGCGACGCCGGGTCGCACGGCATCGGTGACAACCGCTTTCAGTTCACACCAGCCACGGCCGTTTTCCACAATCACTATCTCGCCATCTTCAATCCCACGCAGGTTGGCGTCGTCGGGATGAATTTCCACGAACGGCTCGCCTTCGCGCTTCAGCAAGTTAGGCTGATTGGCAAAACTGCTCGTCACAAAATGGTGCGCCGCGCCGCTGATTAAGTTCAGCGCCAACTCAGCTGGGAACTCCTTGCCTGTTGGCTGTTCATCAACCGCTTCGACAAAACCAGGCACGGGGTCTAGCCCCATATCGGCCATTGTTTGGCTGAACAGTTCCACCTTGCCGCTGGGCGTCGGGAAAATGCCATCGGTAAACGGCACAGTCTCAACTTTTAACGGAATGCTGTGTTCACTTTTTAAACGGTCTAAAGTGATGTCTTGTAATGCGGGATTGGAAA
>JACSSI010001041.1 GCA_014879345.1 Anaerolineae bacterium
GTTGGAATTGGTGGCTCATAATGGCACATTATATGCGTGGGATTTGCCGAACGCTGGCAGTAAAGCAGATTGGCCTATGTTCCGCTACAATGCCGCACGGACAGGACATCCTGTTCAACCCAGGATAGCTATCACGCCAGCTAACGCATTTGCCCTTCATGAAATCGCGGATACAGATGATATTGTTTTTAGAGTAAGGTTGAAAGGTACAGGTGGGGAGGCGATTACCTGGTCAGCCGCCAGTGACAATCCCAAAGCAGTGGTTTCTCCAACTGGGGGAACCTTTGTGGGTGAATCGTTTTTTACGATTACTGTTGATTCTGGTAATTTATCTCCAGGGAAAAATGTGCTTGGTAATGTGACGGTTACCGGGACAGCAAACAGTCTGAACTTGGTTAATAGTCCAACATCGATACCTGTTTCTGTGCATGTGGTAGACCAGATTTTTTCTTCATTTTTACCAATAATTGAGGGGAATTGATTCTTCTTTACCAAATAGGGTTCAACAGATCATGATGTTTGACTTTAGTATATAGTCCAGTTTTGCAGATAGGGTTCGTTGGCAATCCTAATTTGTGAACGCTTTTTTATGTTATACACTTAGTCCGAAGCACCTGGTTGCTTCGGACTTTTTTTGTAAGGATGGCGATTTTGCGTATTTTGTTTCTCACACCTGCATTTCCCCCGTTTTCCGGCGGTGGCGAACGATATGTCGGTGCGCTGGCACGTGAATTAGCACGACGAGGGCATGAAGTGACGGTAGTTACGAGTGCGGCGCAGATGGAGCAGGAATTATGGTTGGGAACGGCCGTTCAGCAGACCATTTTTCAAGATGTAGACGGTGTCAAGGTTGTTCGGTGTCCGATACGGCCGTTTTTCGGCAAACGTAACGGGCTCCTGGCGTGGCGCAAAGGGATGGCTTTGCTTTCATTGGCGTCGAACAGCAGTGCGACGATGCTTTTCCAAATGGCACGCTTCATTCCTCCGGTTTTTGAACTGGAAGAAACGCTTAGTAGTCTACCAGGCTCCTTCGACCTGGTTCATGGCTTCAACATTTCCTGGGAGTATCCGTTGACTATGGGTTGGCGGTATGCACGTGCCAAAGGGATACCCTTTGTGATTACCCCATTTGCCCATTTCGGCTCAGGGTCACAGGATCGGGTGGCTCTTAATTCAACCATGGTTCATCAACGCCATGTCATGAACGATGCTGACGCAGCGCTCGTTTTAACTTCAATAGAAGCAGAGGGTCTACGCCAATACAACATCACTCCACGCTATGTTGATGTCATTGGTGGGGGGCTGGATGATCTACCGCCCCGGTTGGAGCCAGAAAAAATTGCGGCTAAATATCAATTGCACGATCCGTTCGCATTATTTATAGGGCGTGTTAATCGAGATAAAGGGGCGCTTGATGCTGCCAAAGCGATCTTGACCCTGCGGCAGAAGGGGCAGCCCGTTACGCTGGCACTAATTGGGCAGGTTACACCCGAGTTCAATCGGTTTTACGCCAATTTAAATGGCGATGAAAAAGAAGGGATACGGCCGTTAGGCGTCTTATCTGATTCTGAAAAACATGCCCTGCTGGAAGCGTGTACCTTATTTCTCATGCCTTCTCACAGTGACTCGTTTGGCATCGTTTTCCTGGAAGCATGGGCGCATAGTAAGCCAGTTATTGGGGCGCGTGCAGGGGGCATTCCCGGTGTAGTAGATGATGGCGTTAATGGTATTCTTGTTCCTTATGGTGACGTGCCCGTCCTTGCTCAAGCTGTTCGCCGTTTATTGACGGAGCGAGAGCTTAACCAGATAATGGGGCAACGAGGCCATGAAAAAGTTGCTAAAAAATATAGTTGGGATCACGTTGTTGGACGAACGGTGGTGAATTATCAAAAATGCCTTTCTCGTTCCAACGAGGATATGGCATGAGCAAAAGCTGAAATACATTGTTAATATATA
>JACSSI010001042.1 GCA_014879345.1 Anaerolineae bacterium
CAGCGTGCAAACGGCCGTTGATGCCTATTTAGCCGAACAAGAGCAAAAACAAAATGACCAAACTTGACTTTAATCCCAAAAATCTAACCGCCGACATCGGTGCATCCATCACCATGGCTCTCGTAGCCATACCAGATGCCATCGCCTCCGCCGTATTAGCTGGTGTCAACCCCATGTATGGCTTCAACGCCCTCATCGTCGGCACCCCCATTGGCAGCCTGTTCACCAGTTCACAATTCATGAACATTGGCTCCACCGCCGCTATGATGCTGGCGGTGGGCGGAATCATGGCCCAATTTAGCGACGACAACATCCTAACCGCACTCGTAACCTTAACTGTCCTCATTGGCCTGTTTCAACTGCTCTTGGGCATATTCAAACTAGGTGTTTTCACCCGCTTCATCTCCAACGCCGTTATGATTGGCTTCTTCACCGGAGTTGCCACTGTATTGATTTTGGGGCAGTTAGGTGATCTAACCGGTTTTTACAGCAGCTACACCAATAAAGTAGCCCAAGCCATTGATCTGCTTTTTAACCTGGATGAAATCAATATCCCGTCACTCCTAACCGGCTTGACAACCATCGGCATCATCGTGCTATTGTCCCGCACCAAATTAAAAAATTATTCATTGGCAATTGCACTCTTGCTGGCAACAGCAGCCGTGATAGTGCTCAATCTGGACAGCGTAGCGGTTGTCGGCGATACCAACCAAATTTCAGCCATGATACCTGTGCCTATGCTACCCAGCCTATCCATGATTGGTGAATTGATCCTGCCCGCCATTGCCATTGGCCTGCTAGGTCTCATTCAAGCAGCAGGCATCAGCCAAACCATCCCCAATCCAGATGGCGAATACCCCGATCCTTCAGGCGATTTCGTGGGGCAAGGGATATCTAACATGGCCTCCGGTTTTTTCCAGGGTCTACCGCTCGGCGGTTCCTTAGGCGGAACCAGCATTTTGCTGAGCGCTGGCGCCAAGTCTCGCTGGGCCAACGTATTTATGGGTCTGTTTGTAGGACTGTTTGTTTTGCTATTTGGGAATCAGGTTGAACAGGTAGCCATGCCAGCCATTGCGGCCGTATTGATTGTAGCCGGGTTTGGCACGTATAAATTCGCCGTCATCAAAGATATTTGGGATGTCTCTCATTCTTCGCGATTAGTGATGATGGCAACGTTTCTGTCAACATTGATTCTTCCCATTCAGCAAGCAGTTCTCATCGGCATTATCTTGTCGATTCTGGATTTTGTGTACATGTCGGTACAGGATATGCAAATTTCAGAACTGGTAGAATTGGAGACAGGTATGTTCGCAGAACGGCCGTGTCCTGTTGTCCTGGCAGACAACAGCGTTACCATTCTTTATTCCTGGAGCACTATCTTCTTCGCCAGCGCTCGTTCAATAGAAGATTTGCTACCTAAAGCAGACCAGGCCAAACATGCCGTCGTTATTTTGCGCCTGCACGGCCGTTCTCGCATTGGCAGCACCTACATCCAGGTATTAGAGCGGTACGCTGGCCGTATTCAAGCAAATGGGGGCAAGCTCATGTTGTCAGGCGTCAGCCAATACGTGTGGGATCAATTAGCGCGCACCGAAACCTTCGAGACAATTCCCGAAGCTGATATCTTTATGGCAGATGAAATCCTCGGAAACTCAACCCGGAAAGCGGCGGCCGCAGCCAAAGCGTGGCTGGCCCAGCTTTCAGAAATTGAGTAACCATCCGACCAGTCTGTAATTCTCAATTTAGCCACGTTCTATGGTAGGGGCGGGATGGCGCGACGACTTATTAGCTGTAACATATGATTTTTTCTTCGCGCCGTCTCGCCCAAACATTGCCAAATAGGGCGTGACAGGCGGGAATCGAAGTGTAGGTGAATAGCAAAGAGATGATCCGCCTGTCCCGCCCCTACGATTAGATTTCAAATTGAGAATTACTGTCTACCAGTTCACCAG
>JACSSI010001043.1 GCA_014879345.1 Anaerolineae bacterium
TAGAATGGCACTTTAAACGAAATTCTCAGCATACTATTTCGTAGTGCGTAGTGCGTAGTGCGTATTTTTCTACGTTCTACGCACTACGCACTACGCACTACGTTCGGAGATACCTATGTCTGACAAAACAATCATTTCAGCCGCCCTAACCGGCGTCTTCGCCACGCGTAAACAATCGCCCTACATCCCCTACACCGCCGACGAAATCGCCGAAGAAGCGCGGCGCGCCGTCGAAGCAGGCGCCGCCATCGTCCACATTCATGCGCGGCAAGATAATGGGCTGCCCGCCTTTGATGTAGAAAGCTACGCCAAGATTGATGCGGCCGTCAAAGCGGCCTGCACTGATGTCATCATCAACTACTCAACAGGCGCGATTGGCATTGACCGTGAGACACGCATCCACCAGGTAACAGCGCTCAAACCCGACATGGCAGCCCTCAACATGGGCTCCATGAACTACGCCATCTACTCACGCAAAGCCAAAACCTTCTACCACGACCACGTCTTCGCCAATCCGTTCACCGATATTCAATTCTTCCTGGAAGCGATGAACGAAGCCGGAACCCGTCCCGAAATGGAATGTTTTGATACCGGTCATATCCACAACGCCCAACCACTGATTGACCTGGGCATTTTGCGCCCACCGTTCCAGTTCAGCCTGATTCTGGGCGTGTTGGGTGGCATACCCGCCAGCACCAAGAATTTGGTGCATCAAGTCGATCAACTGCCGGCCAATTCGTTTTGGCAGGTGATTGGCATTGGTGCGAAGCAGTGGAAATGGGTGGCGGCGGCGCTGTCGATGGGGGGCAATGTGCGCGTGGGCTTGGAAGATAATCTTTATTTGCCAGATGGCTCGGTGGCGAAGTCGAATGGGGAGTCGGTGGCGAAGGCGGTTGAGTTGACGCGACTGGTCGGCGTGGAGCCAGCGTCAGTGTCGGAAGCGCGGCAAATTTTGCAAATTCCGCGAAAAGATTTTACGTGATTGGCATCTTAAGGTGAAGTTTGGATAATGATGGTTGGTCTGGGTTCCCACACTAGCACCAGACCTGACAGGTTTACTCCTGTATCTTACTGCTCCCGCATTTTTGCATGACAAATAATCTTTAAAGACCACGGCGTTTATAAACCTGCCAGGTCTTTCAACGTGAGGCAACGCTTATGGATATGCTACAAAAACTATATGCACCTGAACCAACCTTATCGTGTGAATACTTTCCGCCTAAAAACCCTTCGGGTTGGGGAACATTGTATGCCACTTTGGCGGCAGCTCAAGAATTAAAGCTGGATTTTGCTTCTGTGACCTATGGCGCGGGTGGCTCTACCCGTGAGAAAACCCTGAGCCTAGTCGAGCGCCTGCAAAATGAGCTGACGATTGATGCTATGGCACATTTAACTTGTGTGGGTCATTCGCAAGCTGAATTGGATATCATTCTTACGCAATTGAAAGCGGATGGTATTCCGGCCGTGATGGCGCTGCGGGGAGACCCGCCTCAAGGCAGCCACCACTTTTCACCACATGCAGGTGGTTTTAGTTATGCCACTGATTTAATAACGTTCATTCGTAGCCGCTACGATTTTAAAATAGGCTGTGCCAGTTATCCCGAAGGGCATATAGAATCGGCCAGTATGCAGCAAGACATTATCTTTTTGAAGCAGAAGCAAGATTGCGGTGCAGATTTTACGGTGACACAGTTGTTCTTTGACAATGACGATTTCTATCGTTTCCGGGATGCTGCCAGAGCTGCCGGGGTGACGATGCCGATTATTGCGGGGATTATGCCGGTAACGGCCGTTAAGCAGCTAGATCGTTTCCAAACCCTTTGCGGCTGCACGATTCCTCGTAAACTGTCCAATCTGCTATTAGCAGATACAGAGACGAGCATTGTGGAAAGAGGGATTATCTATGGCATTGCTCAGGTGCAAGATTTGCTCGATCATGATGTAGACGG
>JACSSI010001044.1 GCA_014879345.1 Anaerolineae bacterium
AGCTTTTCGTGAATTACAGCAGCTTGAGCCAGTTTCTTTGGTTCAGGCGGCTACTGCGTAACATCAGTATTTAAAGTAAACGCCTCTGTTTAGTCGCTGTCAACTTCCAGCAGCGGCTGCGGCTTCACCAGCCACAACGTTGCCCTGGTCATCAGCCGCAGCGCCAGCCACATAGGCCGCAATCTGACCAGATAGCTCATCTCCTACCGTCAAAGTAACCACAGCAGCGCTGTAGCCAGACATGCTCTTGACCACGTCTTCTGTTTGGGTGTCTTCTAACAGCAGCAAGAAGGCAGAGGTGTCGGGGGTCATGGCTTCGCCAATCTCTTTCAAATCACCTTTGGAGATAGGACGACCCAAGTATTTGCCAGCCGCACCACCGACTACCGCGCCACCAACTGTCCAGGCCAACAAGCCAGCCGGACCGCCAATCAAACCCAACAAAGCGCCGCCGCCGGCACCAACTGCGCCACCAGCAATGCCGTGACCCGGTTCATGCAAATGAACTTTGCCTTTTTCGTCCTGCTCAACAATAGCTTCAACAACAATGTCATAGCCGTCTAACGCACCCGCTTTTTTGGCTTCTTTGATGGTATCTTTGGCGGTATCTTTGCCAGCGAAATTGAAGGCGACGATATTGTAAACAGCAGCTTGACCCTTATCTTTTTTACTCATTTTACACTCCTTGTCTGACCAAAATTTTTTTATTGCCATTTTTGAAAAAGTTCAAAAAATGGCACGGATAAACTAATTTACACCCTGAACAGTCAGGGTTGTTGTGGATGACGCGCTTGCCAAACTTGTTCAAAGTTGTGGATGGTTTGGCGGATTGCTTCCCGTATTTCAACCTGTGACCGGGCATCTTCCACAATTTTGATGGCTTCGTCAGTGGTGTGACCTAATCCCACCAAAATGCACGAGGTCATGGCCGCGCTGCGGTGTTTGCCTGCTTTGCAAAAGACCATGACTTTGCCCCCGTTTTGAATATGGGCAACGGCCGGTTCCACACCTTTTAATAGTTGTTTTGTGGGGTAGATGAGACGCGAACCCAGATCGGTGGCGCGGGTATGAACCAGTCGCAGCGGAGGCTGGTTTAGCTCTTTATCTGTTCGTTCCAGGATGGTAGCGATGATGAGGGTGACATCTAAAGATTTGATTGTTTCAACATTATATTTTGTCGGCCAGGCACCTATATACAGGTTTTCTGTAATTTGTGAATAATCCAGCGGCGCATCTTTGGGGATGCCCCGTAATTTGTCTCGAATCAGGCGAATGATAGAGGTCATTTTTAGAAATCGGCCAATAAAGCGGCAACGGCCGTTATATTGGCGGCGTCGATTATTTCAGCAGCTAACAAAGCTGCCGCTGCATCTTCATAGGCGGCATCAATAACAGCTTCGGCAATAATGACCGTATCCCGATCCGCCAGGGCTTGATCGGCCGCATCCACGATAATGTCTGTATCGATTTCAGCTAACTCAGCATCACCCGCAACGGCGTCTTCCGCGACCCAATTCTCTGCCTTAGCGATTAGATCTTCTTGTTCACTGTAATCGTCCATCGCTTCTGCCTCGACAGCTTCGGCGGTCTCTATGATTAAAGCGTCAGTCAAAATATCGACTGCTGCCTGAATATCTGCATCTGATACATAGCCAGCATCAGCTAAAGCTTGAGCCAGTTCAAAATAAGTTGGCATGTGTTTCTCCTTTTTATCTACTTAAAATAGTTGAGTTTAAAGACACGACTGAAATATTTCTTACTCAGATCTGAGGTATCTGACGAGCAACAACGGAAATCGGGCGTTATAAAGTGCTGTCAAGATGCCCAATAGCGCGGCCTGATCCGGCAAAGAACCTTTCAGGACAGAGATAGGCGCACCACTTGGATCCTCTTCATACCTCACCGTCAATCCGCCTAAATAGTCAACCCAACCGGATTCGACCCTGCCT
>JACSSI010001045.1 GCA_014879345.1 Anaerolineae bacterium
TCCAGCACCTCTGATTTAGTGCCACCCTATCTCGTAGAAATTGCATGGCCCGCCATCTACCAAATTTATGGCCTGTTCTTGCTCTTGTTCCTGGCAGCCCTGCTCGTGCTGGCAATTATGCTGCGCCGCATGAAGATATTCCAGGCGATAAAACTGGGAGAAACCGTCTGATGCCTGAAATCATCACTTGCGAAAACCTCGTCAAAATCTACAAAATCGCCGACATGGAAGTGCTGGCATTACAAGGTCTCGATCTAACCGTGCAGCAAGGGGAGTTGATGGGCATTGTCGGCGTCAGCGGCAGTGGCAAAAGCACCCTCATGAACGTTTTGGGCGGCTTAGTGCGCCCGTCGGCGGGCAAAGTCATCGTCGATGGACATGATTTGCTCAAACTGTCAGACACGGCCGTTAACAAATATCGGCGCGAAAAAGTGGGTTTTATCTGGCAGCAAGGGGCGCGTAACCTCATCCCTTACCTCTCGGCGCTGGAAAATGTGGAAATGCCCATGATGCTGGCTGGACGCGGCGGCAAAAAGACACGCCAACGCGCCGAAGCGTTGTTAGATATGGTCGGATTGTCGGAACGGAAGCACCATTACCTGCCGGAAATGTCCGGAGGTGAGCAGCAGCGGGTCGCCATCGCCGTCTCCCTGGCAAACGAACCGGCCATTCTGCTGGGTGATGAGCCGACGGGTGAACTGGACAGTATCACGTCACAGGCGGTGTATGATGCCTTCCGCACCCTCAATCAAGAACTGGGTGTCACCATTCTCATCGTCAGCCATGACCCCACGGTGGCAAAACAGGTAGACCGCGTGATGGCAATTCGAGACGGCAAGGCCGCCAGCGAAACAGTGCGGCGACGGCGCACAAATGGAGAAGGTGAACCAGAAACGGCCGTTCACGAAGAAGAGCATTTTGAAGAATTAGTCGTCCTGGACTCAGTGGGTCGCTTGCAAGTGCCTAAAAATTACCGCGAATCGCTCAACATCAAAAATCGGGTACGCATGGAACTGGTTGACGACGGCTTGATGATTCGCCCCGTTTCAGAAGAAGAACAGGCCAACTTCGTCACCTCAGCTAAAAAAGGGGCGGCCATAGATGATGAAACGGCCGTTCATAGCTGGCAAAAATTACGAAATAAACTGAAAAGAAAATAAAAGTCTGATGCAACCACAACCATCCTTAGCCATCCAAACCCAAGACCTCGTGCGCACCTACACCATTGGCGACCGTGCTGTCAAAGCACTGCGCGGCATCGACCTGCAAGTGCCGACCGGCCGCTTCATCGCTCTCAAAGGACGGTCTGGCAGCGGCAAAACCACCCTGCTCAACTGCCTGGGTGGCCTGGATCAGCCAACAAGTGGCGAAGTGATTGTAAACGGCCGTTCCCTCTCCGGTCTCAGCGAAAAAGAACTAACCCACTGGCGTCGAAGCGAAGTCGGCTTCATCTTCCAATCCTTCGGCCTGCTGCCCACCCTCTCCGCCTACGAAAACGTCGAACTCATGCTGCGCATCTCCAAACTAGCGCGTAAAGAACGGCGGGATCGCGCCATGCACTGCCTGGAAATGGTTGGCCTGGAAAAATGGGCCGGTCATCGCCCCTATGAAATGTCCGGCGGGCAGCAGCAGCGTGTAGCCATCGCTCGTTCCATCGCAAACAACCCGCAGCTCATCCTGGCCGACGAAGCCACTGGTGAACTCGACAGCGAAACCACCCACGAAGTGCTCGCCCTCTTCCGCACCATCATCGCCGACAAGGGCATCACCATGCTGCTCGCCACCCACGACAATCTCGTAGACGAGTACGTAGACCAGGTGTTGCAATTGGGTGATGGGCAAATTTTAGAATAATGTAACTCCGACAAGGCATAATAGCGATTAATAATTTATTTCGGTAACGCATCACTACCATTTACCCCCACCCTAACCCTCCCCCAAAAGGAGA
>JACSSI010000079.1 GCA_014879345.1 Anaerolineae bacterium
CAAAAGGAGAGGGGATCGGCCTGGCTCCCTCGCCCCTTTGGGGAGAGGGCTGGGGAGAGGGGATTACCGAATTAAGAACTTGAAGTAACGATCACTACGAGCCTGTATTGCATTTTGTTGAGATTCGCGTGAAAATCCAGCCAGGTTAAAAAAGAGGTGAACATTGAAGCAAAAGCGAATTCTACCATTTATGCCGGTTATTGTTGATGTGGCGGCGGCTGTGCTGCTGTGGTTGTTGCTGCCAACGGCCGTTACTCAATTCAGTCATATCTCCGGAGCCAATGCAGCCGCCTTAACAGGTGCATTTATTTTGATGTGTGCGGGTGTTTATACTGTGCGTAAACTGAAGCCGCGAGCAGCCGGTGGCAAGTTGACTGTGCCTACACTTTTCCTGGATCGTCGGCTCCACATCGTATCAGCCGTGGCCTTTGCGCTCATCTTTGTGACGATGCTGGCCTCTCAGTTTGGCTATTTCGACGCTATTTTTGCGGCAGATACCTTAACATTGGGTGAAGGCGAAGCGTCTGCCTTGTTTGTATATGCGCCGGGTGCGTGGTTGGCAATCGCTTTCATCTATGTGATTGTGCTGGTATTAAAGGTGACGCCGACGATTGATACGGAGAACGGCCGTTATCCCTGGCTGGCTTCTTTGGCTCTGCTCTTTATCAATCTTATGCTCGTCATCATGGCGGCACAGTTTGCCATTTGGGTAAAGCAGTTGGGTTTATCGGGTGATTTCTTTTTTGGGATAATCCTATTTGCTGTGCTGGCCTTGTTGTTTGGTCCGCCCCGCTGGATTTACCTTGCCAAACAGCCCGACCTGGGCGGGGATTTGAGTTCTCTGGCCCTGTGGCTTTTGTGTGCCTGGCTGGTCATTGCCTGAACGTAAAAAACTTGCGGAATGTTTGCAAAAACGTCCCGTCATCGTTGGAACTTCCCGGAAGTGTTCTTGATGTTTTGCGTCCTTGCCGCTTCATTATAAAATCCCTCCCTTATGCCTACACCATTCATGCATTTGTAAATCAATAGATGAAAGCCCACGTTTTTCAGTATCAACCAGTAGTGGAGATAGACATGATGATGGAAACGGCCGTTGCCGACAGCATCACCCTGGTCTCCAAAAATCTACAAATAGTCTAGGAGTGACCTCAAATGAACCACATTCACCCAGCCCCCATTCGGGATACGGTACAAGTTCGCTTTCCAAATGGCCGCGCTTACGATGGCCCCAAAGGCACAACGATAGAAGAATTTCTACAATACACGACAGAAGAAGATATTAGAAAACACCATGTTGTCGCCGCTTTTTGTGACGGTAATTTGCGTGAACTATCCCAACCACTGATGGCCGATGCCAGACTGGTTCCCGTCGATATTGGGGATCCGGATGGTGCGCGCATTTACCGCCGCTCCATCAGTTTTTTGATGGTAGCAGCCGCTTCTGAAGTGCTGCCCGGGCAAACCATTACCATTCAACATTCCATGCCGTTTGGCGGCTACTACTGTGAACGGCCGAACAACGCTAAACTAACAGATGAAGAATTAAACAGCTTACGCACCCGGATGCGTGAACTGGTCGAGCAAGATCACCCGCTGAACAAAATCACAATCCCGCTAGATGAAGCGCTACAGATTTTCAGGGACAATGGTGACACTGAAAAAGCAGAATTGTTTGCCCGCCGACGCAAAGATTATCTGACACTCTACGAGCTGCGCGAATTCCGTGATTATTTCCATGGCTTTATGGTGCCATCCACGGGCTATCTGGATACGTTTGAGCTGCATCATTACAACGACGGCTTCATCCTCCAGTTCCCACGCCGCCATGCCCCTGGGATACTCCAGCCGTTTGAAGACGAGCCACGGTTGGCAAAGGTGTTCCAGGATTACAACGATTGGTTGAGCATCATTGGGGTGCCGAGTGTGGCTTCGTTGAACTATGCGCTGAATAACGGCCGTTGTCAGGAAGTCATCCTCGTAGCAGAAGCATTTCACCAACGGCAGCTCTCCCAAATTGCCTATGAAATCGCTGATCGACGGCGGGAAGTCAAACTGGTTATGATTTCTGGCCCTTCCTCATCTGGTAAAACGACCTTTAGCAAGCGGCTGGCGGTACAGTTATTGGCGCAAGGCATCCACCCCGTCACTATTGCCATGGACAACTACTTCGTAAACCGTGATGATACCCCCCGTGACGAAAATGGTGAATATGATTTTGAAGCCTTAGAGGCAGTTGATGTCGCTTTTCTGCGTAAACAATTGGGTCAATTATTAAGTGGTGAAACCATCGTCCAGCCGACCTTCAACTTCTTAACAGGAAAGCGAGAGTGGGGCAGTGAGTTGAGCATAGGCCCAGATCATGTCATTCTCATTGAAGGCATACATGGCCTGAACCCAAAACTGGTCGAAGGCGTGCCATCATCGGCCATGTACCGCATCTTCATTTCGGCGTTAACCCAGCTAAACCTGGATCGCCACAATCGCGTACCGACCACAGACACCCGCCTTCTGCGCCGCATCGTGCGTGATGCTGCCCATCGCGGCTATACCGCCACGGACACCATTTCCCGCTGGCCCAGTGTGCGTCGTGGTGAACGGTTCCACATCTTCCCCCACCAGAACAATGCCGATGTCTTTTTCAACTCGGCGCTGGTGTATGAGCAGTCCGTCCTGAAAGCATTGGCACAGCCACTGCTCTTGCAGGTGGAGCCAGGACATCCCGCCCGCGTAGAGGCCAACCGCTTGCTGGCTTTTTTGCAATGGTTCGACCCTATCCCCAGCGATGCCCTGGACTATGTTGCCAGTGATTCTATCTTGCGAGAGTTTATTGGCGGCTCTATTCTGGATAAGTTTGAAATCTGGCGGCCGTAGAATTTCTAGACCTTCGAGCTCTCAAAGACCTCGAAGGTCTGATGAAGATTTTTATCGGTAGCTTTTCAAAATCCGCTGCGCCACTGAGCGCTTATGCACCTCATCCGGTCCATCATAAATGCGGGCGGCGCGTTCATGGCGGTACCAGTAAGCGATGGGCGTTTCGTCCGTCATACCTAATGCGCCATGCGTTTGTAAGGCGCGGTCTAGTACCCTTTGCAGCACTCCTGCCACATAAAACTTAATCAGCGAAATTTCGTCGCGGGCTTCGTACTGCCCTTTTTCGTCAATTTTGTGGGCGGCATCCAGCACCATCAGCCGGGCGGCGTTGATTTCGGCGCGAGACTCAGCTACCCAATTCTGGATGGTTTGCTGTTCGGCTAAAGCTTTGCCCGGCGCGACTTCCCGGCGCACGGCTTGCTCACACATCAAGTCAAAGGCGCGTTCACAAATGCCAATCCAGCGCATACAGTGGTGGATGCGTCCTGGCCCCAGCCGCTGTTGGGCAATCATGAATCCTGCCCCTTCTGGCCCCAGCAAGTTTGACTGTGGCACACGCACCCCGTCGTACATAATTTCGCAGTGGCTGACCCAGCCAAAACCGCGTTCCCCCATGACAGATGTTTTGCGTACTAGCCGGAAGCCAGGCGTATCGCAGGGTACGATGATTTGACTGGCACGCTGGTGTTTGGCGGCGTCCGGATTGGTGATCGCCATGACGATGGCAAAATCTGCACCGTCGGCAGCGGTGGTGAACCATTTGTGGCCGGTGATGATGTAGTCGCTGCCCTCTTTTTCCGCTTTGGTACTCATCCAGGTGGGGTTGGAGCCGGGATTTTCCGGTTCTGTCATCGAGAAGCAACTGCGAATTTTGCCTGCGAGTAACGGTTTGAGGTAGGTTTCCTGCTGTTCTGGCGTGCCATGTTCGATGAGAATTTCCATGTTGCCCGCGTCGGGCGCCTGGCAGTTGAAGACGTAGTGACCGAGTAGGGAGCGCCCTAATACCTCGCTGACGTGGCCATGCTCGACCAGTGACAAGCCCATGCCGCCGTATTTCTCGGGAATCTGCGGCAGCCAGAGACGGAGCGATTGCGCTTTGAGTCGTTTTTCGTGCAGGGCGGCCATGAGGGTTTCGTATTCGTGGTTGAGCAGCAGCGGTTCGAGCGGAATCACTTCTTCACGCACGAAGTCACTCATGGTGTGCAGAATTCTTTGCATTTCAGGGGAGAGGGGGGACATGTCTTGCTCCTTTTATTTCAAAATAGACCTTATCTGGTAGGGGCAGGACAGGCGGATATGACCTTTGCCATGAAGAACAGCCTTTGTGCCCGCCTGTCTTGCCCTTGAGGAAATAGCCCGATTACCTCAGTGGGCGAGACGGCGCGGACAAACAGGGTTTCGCTTGGTTCAGTTTTTACCGCGCCGTCCCGCCCCTACAAACCTATGGATGAACCGACCATCTGCCCACCATCAACGGTGAAGGTGGCGCCGGTGGTGAAACTGGAGGCGTCTGAGGCGAGGTAGAGGGCGATGCCGGTGAGTTCTTCGGGTTCGGCCATGCGTCCCTGGGGGATGGATTTGAGCACGGCTTCGTTGATCATGGGGTTTTGCCAGAGTGCTGAACTGAATTTGGTTTTGACGAAACCTGGGGCGATGGCGTTGACCTGGATGTTAAACTGGGCCAGTTCGGCGGCCATCACCTGGGTGAGCATGAGCACGGCCGCTTTGCTGACGGAATAGACGCCCATCATGGGCTGCGGTTCCAGGCCGGCGATGGAAGCCATGTTGATGATTTTGCCGCCGCCGCGTGCTTTCATGCTTTCGGCGCAGAGTTTGGCGACGCGAAAGTAGCCTTTGACGTTGACATCGAGGATTTTGTCCCAATGGCTGTCTTCAGCGCTGAGGATGTGGCCGAAGTGGGGGTTGGTGGCGGCGTTGTTGACGACGATGTCGATGCCGCCGTAGGCTGCGGTGGCTTGAGCGATGAGGGTGGAAACGGCCGTTTCATCCCCCGTATGAGCTGCCACCGCCAATGCCTCACCACCCTTGGCGCGAATAATTTCGGCGACGGCATCCACGCCTTCTTGTCTGCGGCTGGCAAGCACCACTTTTGCGCCTGCGGTTGCATACGCTTCCGCAATCGCCTGCCCAATGCCTCGTGATGCGCCAGTGATGAGCGCGACTTTGCCCGATAAGTTGAAAGTTGGTTGATTGGTCATTTGGTCTCCTTAAAAGATTAAAGATTGAAGATTAATAAGACTGCGTGACCCAATCTTAAATCTTTAATCTTCAATCTTTATTTGCCTTTAAATTCCGGCTCTCGTTTCTGCATAAACGCCATCACCCCTTCTTGAAAATCATGGCTGGCGATGGTTTGCTTTTGCAGGCTGGCTTCGTATTCGATGGTGGCGGAGAGGCTGTTTTGGGCGGCGAATTGCAGGGTGTGTTTGGTGAGACCGAGGGCGAGGGTGGGACGTTGGGCAAGGTGTTTGGCCCAGGCCAGGGTTTCTTCCAGCAGGTGGTCGGCGGGGACGACTTTGTTGGCGAGACCCCAGTTGCGGCATTGTTCGGCGGTGATGTGTTGGCCTTCGATTGCCATTTGGTAGGCGCGGCTGTAGCCGATTTGGCGCATGAGGAACCAGGCAGCACCGGCGTCGGGGACGAAGGCGATGTTGCTGAAGGCCATCATGAGGCTGGCGTTGTGAGCCATCACTTGCAGGTCGCAGGCGAGGGCCAGGGACATGCCTGCACCAGCGGCGGCGCCGTTGATGGCGGCGATGACGGGTTTTTTGAGGGTGGTGATGAGGGTCATGAGGGGGACGTAGGCGCTGACGATGGCGTTGTAGATGTCGTCGGGGGTAGGAATGGTGGCAACGGCCGTTAAATCTGCCCCTGCACAAAATCCTTTACCCGCCCCTGTCAGCACGACAGCACGAATAGTTTCGTCGGCTTGCGCTTGTTGGAAGGCAGACAGGAGGTCGGCGTTGAGCGTGGCGTTGAGGGCGTTGCGTTTGTCGGGGCGGTTCATGGTAATGAGGGCGACGTTATCTTGTATTTCATAAATGAGGGTTTCGTACACGGACATGACGCGGTTCTCCTTTAACGATTGATGATTGATGATTAGTCCGGAATCCAGTCAGCCTGGTGCTTGAAAACGCTTTCTTTGATTTCTTGTGGGATGGAGAAGGCGCTGCTGGTGTCGTAGTTGTACATGACCTGGATGGTTTTGCCGGTGGCGACTAAACGGCCGTCTTCGCCCACAATTTTATACATCAAATCAAAACTTTTATTGCCGAAACGGGTAACACCGACACCTACGGTTAAGTTTTCACCAAATAGGGCTTGTGATTTATAGGTGCAAGTGGCTTCAACCAGGATGATGGGAATGCTCAGGAGTTCAAACTGGGTGGGCAAGCCTTGCTCTAAAAATTGGGTGATGTATTGAATACGGGCTGTTTCCAGGTAGGAGAAGAAGACGGCGTTATTGACGTGACCGAGTGCATCTAAATCGCGGAATGTGACCTGGATTTCTGTTTCGTATGGATAGTTGGTGATACTCATGATGATTTCGCTCCTAATTGTTTGCTGACCAAGCCTATTTTACAGCAAAACGGCCGTTGCGTAATTCATAGTCGGCTTTGATTATAAATCTGCCAGACGTTTGATTATTGAAAACCCGGCGCTGCTTACCTAATATCGTTGAAATTGACACAAAAAACGAAAGAAAAAAGTTTATAATAGAAACACGGGTTGGCTTGGAAGTGGGTTAAAACCGCTATCCAATTGGAGATTTGCAAGCGTTTACGAAGTTCATGCCAGTTTGAGGATGTAGTAACCATGGGGAATTTATTCAAAACACATACAACTGTCTGTTTATTAATTGTCTTTACTTGTTTTTTGATAACGGCATGTGAAGTTGAGCCGCTCAATATCAATGATTTTTTGCCCCCGGCTCAGGAGCCGCCCACCCCTGAAATAAATCCGGCCGCGATTGGTGGACAGCCAGCCGTATTTGAGAACACACAAGACAAATATCCTGAGAATATGAATGTTGAGATTTTGTGTGAAGATGTACGACGCGATGCCTGTGGTTTGTTGGTGACACTTCACGCCCTCTATAATGATGTTGAAGTAGATTTGCGCCTGTTTGGTCATGATGGTGTTAAGTTTCTACCAAACCGGGATGTGCTGCCGCAAGGGGATGATGAGAGCACTATCGCCCGTGTCAAATTGAACAGGGGTGAATCACGCAAAATTCTCTTCCCCTATGTGCCTTCTGCATTAGAGTTGCCAGGTGCTTACAAGGTGATCGTTCTGGCAGCGGAAGCTGATACCAAAAATCTGTATGCGTACAGACGCACAACTGCTTATATCATTCTCAATGAAATTGGTGAATTTCATTTACTGCCTTCGGAAATTGAGTTTAATGGTAATTTCCGCAACCAATTTACGGAAGGCTTGTTGGATATGGCTTACTGGATTCAATTTGAAGGGGGTGAAAGACCACATCGAGGTAAATTATGGCTACGTGTGGATAGCCCGATAGATGAGTATCAGCCGAAAATTCAGATTGATGGCGGTGATGCCATTACGTTTCTCAGTGATGGTTTGTGGAACCCAGTGGTATCGAATACGGGGATGACAGTTTCGCGGGATTTTCCTGTCATGAATGCCGGTGGCTCCAGAGTGGCTGTGTTTCCGTTTGAGATGGATAGAAACGGCCGTTTACTAGATGGCGAATATTCATTCATTGTGCAACAAATCGAAAGCGGTATTACCAGAACTGAAACGATGCCTGTTGTCATACAGTTGTTTTCTGATCCACAATACCCAAATGAACATTGGCTGGGCGCCCATCCCATTTCCCCACTATTAGCTACATCTACCCCCAATCCGACAGCCGTTGCTGTCGAGGCAAACAATATTCTGGTAGGAAATACGGGCATGGGTGGCAAATATGTAGACCTTAATGAAGAGGATGCTAACGCAGAATGTCAACGCTTAGCCACTACCCAATTTGATAAGACTAATTTGCCCAACCTGACTTGGACTCGTCTTATTGCCAACTACAATGGCACTATTTGTCAGGCTTATTTAGATTTTGTGTATGGCAATGTGACTATTACCTGGCTTGATTTTGAAAAGCTTATGGTCGAGCACAACGAAAATCTAAACGACCTGTCAGCCAGTCTTGAGGATCATCGCGTTTATATCTTGCCAGAAATAGACCAATAAGGTGCTTTTTGCACGTTTAATTTGAGACGATTACATTGGCTCCGTCAGACGGATAGCAGATGTAAATGTTTGGCTGTAGTCCAGTCGCTGCCTGGTAACAGGCTGCCACAGCATTGCCAAAGGCTTTGGCATTGTAATCACGCACCAACGCTACCGCACAACCGCCAAAGCCGGCACCTGTCATGCGTGCGCCAAAAATGGCAGTGTCACGGCGAGTCGCACATTCTACGATTTGATTCAATTCTTTGCTGGAGACCTCAAAATCATTGCGTAAACTGGCGTGACTTTCATTCAATAATCGACCCAACTCGCGTGGTTCTTCCTGGAGCATGGCAGCCATGGCATCCAGGGTACGTTGGTTTTCAGTAATGACGTGCCTGGCGCGTTTGCGTGTGAGGGGATCAAGCCCGTCTGCTTTGGCGTTAAACGTGTCGATATCGACATCACGCAGAGCCGGTACACCGAAATAAGCGGCGGCTTCCTCGCACTGTTGGCGGCGTTCGTTGTAAGCAGAATCGACTAAACCCCGGCGGGTGGCGGTATCCAGAATGACAACGGCCGTTCCCTTCGGCAGCGGCACTAAACAAGACTCAAGCGAACGACAGTCAATTAACAGCGCATGACCTTCTTTGCCAGCCGCCGAAATCATCTGATCCATAATGCCGCAGTTTACACCCACCCATTTGTTCTCGCATTTTTGGCCGAGTAAAGCCATTTGCGCCGTATCCCAAGGCAGGTCAGAGACGGTGGCGAAGGCACGAGCGACTGCCAGTTCCAAAGCCGCAGAAGAAGATAGCCCAGCACCAACGGGAATATCGCCAGCGGAAATGCCTTGCCAGCCCGTCAATTCAAAACCCGCTTCTTGCAACACCCAAGCCATGCCTTTGACATATTCCACCCAGCCTTCATCCCCTTTTTCAAAAGCGGATAATGAAAACTCAGCAGGCGTATCGAGATCAAGAGAATGGAGTTCAACGCGGTTATCGGCTCGAGGTGAAAGGGCAATGTAAATAGAGCGGTCAATTGCCATGGGCAGCACAAAACCATCATTGTAATCTGTGTGTTCCCCGATTAAATTTACTCGCCCCGGCGCACGCACAATGTATAACGGCCGTTCCCCAAAACGTTCAATATAGGCTTGAGTTACTCGTTCTTGTAAAGACACTGCATCCAACTCCCTTCGTCGAAGATTTAAACCACGTGGAAGTATACAACAGAAGGATGAATTATGAATTATGAAGTGGTTTTTCCTTCATCCCTCATCTTTCATCCTTCATCCCTCATCCTTTTTCCTCCCCCAATCTCGTACAAAATCGACGGCTCGCTGCCAGGCGGCATAACCTTCATTGCGGCTGGACTGGTTGAGCATCGGCTCAAATTGAACGTATTCCCCAGGCGGCAGCGGCATCGCGCTTTCGTCAGGCCAGAAGCCAGCACCCAGGCCAGCCAGCAATCCCGCCGCCCACGCTGTCGTTTCGGTAAACGTGGGGCGCTGCACTGGAATGCCTACTAAATCTGCTTGAATCTGACAGGCGAGATCGCTAGCCGAAACGCCGCCGCCGACCAATAATTTGTCCACGCCAATACCTGTTTCCGCCGTGATGGTTTCCAGAATCGTGCGAATCTGGAAGCCGATGGCTTCAAAGAAAGCGCGGCTGATGTGGCCGCGATCATGCCCCAATGTCAGGCCGAAAATGGTGGCGCGGGCTTGGGCGTCGTTGTAAGGTACTTCCAACCCGTGGAAAGCTGGCACAAACACGACCCCTTGACTGTTAGGCACGCTGGCGGCAAGCGCCGTCATCTCTTCGTACTCGTCAAAAAGACGGGCATTGTCGCGTAGCCAGCGCATAGCGGCTCCGGTGACGCTGGTGGCGGCTTCCAGGCAGTAGGTTTGTTGTTGCCCTAAGTGCCAGGCGTTGTACACATTTAATTTATCTTGAATAGGCGCTTGTTGCCCCATAAACACCTTGACATAAGATGCCGTGCCGTGGGTACATTCAGCATCGCCGGGTTGACGGCAGCCTTGGCCGAACAAGGCCGACTGCTGGTCGCCAATCATCGCCAGGACGGGTACGTTGGCGGTGGCACCATCGGGGGCGGTGATGGTGAGTGTGCCGTAGTCGTGCAACGTGGGCACGGCGGCAGGCAACGGGTCGGTGGTCAGGCCGATCCAGTCGAGCCATTCCTGCCAATAGTTGCCAGCGCGGAAGTCGTAGAGACCCATCGCTTGCACCATGGAACTGTCCATGACGTGAGCTGATGGGTTGCCGAGGGCGTTGAGCAGCCAGGCGGTGGAGAGTCCGAGTTGGAGATTGCCGGATTTTGCGGATTGCATAACGGCCGTTTCCCATCTCATGCGCCACGCTAAATGAACGGCCGTCATGTATGTGCCAGGTGCGTAACCGAGTCGGTGGCGCATTTCTGAGTAGTGGGGCCAGGATTTTAGTTCTTCGAGAATGGGAGCGGTGCGTAAATCTTGCCAGGTGATGGCGTTGGTCAGGGAACGGCCGTTGCGTTTATCCCAGGCGAACTCGGTGTTGCGTTGACTGGTCAGCCCACACGCCGCAATCTCATCGGGACGGCAACCTGCGTTGCCCAGCGCTTCCGTAATTGCGGCAGACACCCCATCGGCAACTGCTTGCGGCTCTTGCTCCACGTATCCGGGCTGTGGATAAAGCCGCGCCAAGCCGTGATAGCCGTAGCCATGCACGTGTCCTTCCCTGTCAAGAATAATGGCTTTACTGCCGCTGGTTCCCTGATCAATGCCGAGCAAAAATGGTTTCATGAGGATTCGAGTTAGTGCGTAGAGCGTAGTGCGTAAAACTGACAACCCTACGCACTACGCTCTACGCACTAATTTTAAGGCAGCAATTCCTTTAGCTGCTTGATGACATAAGTTGGTTGAATAGTTGATTCGGCCAGAGCCGCTTCGCTGGTAGCGCCCGTGAGCGTGAGCACGCCTGCCATGCCTGCGTTGAGACCCATGAGTACGTCAGTTTCCAGCCGGTCGCCGGTCATAAGGCACACTTCGGGCGGAAGTTCCAACAGTCCCAGGATGGCATCGGCCATGTGGTGGGATGGTTTGCCCACGACGGCTTCAATTTGCTTGCCCGTACACGCTTCAATGGCGGCAATCATCGCCGCCGCATCTGGTTCGCCACCGCCAGGAACCGGACAGTAGCGGTCGGCGTTGGTGGCGAAGAAGCGTGCGCCGTTGTTGATGGCGTCAAAAGCGATTTGCAGTTTGCGGTAGTCAAAGGTGCGGTCGAAACTGGCGATGACGGCATCGACGGTCAATGCGTCATCGGTGAGCGTGAAGCCAGCCCGTTCCAATTCAGCACACAGTGATTGTTCGCCTACCACAAACAGTTTAGCCCAGGGCATTTGCCGCCGCAGGAAAACGCCCATGACGTAGGATGAGTTGATCACGTCTTCATCCGGCGTGGGCAGG
>JACSSI010001046.1 GCA_014879345.1 Anaerolineae bacterium
CTGGCGGTAATCATTACCATTGCCGTGCTGCCTCTGCCCACAAAACTGAAGCAGCGGGGCATGTCTGGCCGGATGGCATTGCTGCTGACAATTCTGGCAGTGGTGGGTGTCATGCTGTCCGTCATCTTGTTATTTGTTGGCGGCATTTACCAACTGACAAAGGAACTGCCCAGCTATGCCGCAGACATCGAGGCACGTTTTGCTGAATATGCCGCCTATTTCGGTGAAACAACGGCTACGACCACGACCACAGATCCAGAGCAAATCGAAGGTTTTATGACGTCCCTCGTTGCCTCCATTGGCAATGCTGTAGTCCAAATCGGCATGACTTTGCTCATCTTTATTTTTATGATCAGCGCCGCCATCGGCAGAGCACCAAAAGCAAACGAGGGATTAGAAACGGCCGAACCTGTCATCAACCGCGTCAATGATTTTACCCGTGACGTGCGCAAATACCTGACGGTGACAACTGCCATCAATATGCTGGTTGGTTTGGCCGACACCATTTTTTTACTCATTATGGGGGTAGACTTTGCCGTCTTGTGGGGCGTTTTGTCCTGGTTGTTAGGCTACATCCCCACCATTGGCTTTTGGCTGGCGCTTATTCCGCCCACCATTTTGGCCTGGGCAGAATTTGGCGCACCCACTGCCTTCATTGTGTTTTTAGGGTTTGTGCTCATCAATGGTTCCGTACAAAATTTCGTCCAGCCGAAATTGATGGGCGACAATTTGAACATCTCGCCGGTCATCGTTTTTCTGTCGTTGTTTATTTGGGGCTGGCTGCTGGGCGGCATTGGCGCCATTCTGGCGGTGCCGCTGACCTTGCTTATCCTGGCTGTGTTGGAAAGTTTTGAGGTGACGCGCGGCATGGTGATGCTGGTACGTCCGGCCGCCGCCAGCGCTACGGAAGCGGATGAAGCTGAAAAACAGAAAGCCAAACAGTTGATGGGTAGTTGGTGGGAGCGGGGCAAATCATTAATTCGTCCCGGCGCGGCGCAAGCGAATGATGAAGGCGAACCATCAAAAAACTAATTGGCGGGCAAAACTTGTTTTCAGGGAATGTGTACACGGGTTGGTGATGCAGACTGGCGATAGGTTGAAATGTGTTGTTCTGGATGCCGAGGCGATCAGTGATTTTGCTTCAACGGCCGCTGAAGCGCTGGAAAGTTTGGATGCAGACCTGCAAAAAATGGGCGTGGAATTGTTGATTGCGCGAGCCAATCAACCCCTGCGTGACCTTTGGTTGTCTTTGTCGGCTTATTCATATGGGGCTATCTGTTAGGCGGGATTGGCGCGATCCTGGCCGTACCGCTAACCATGCTGGTGGTGCTGCTCATGGAAAATTTCCCCGGCACGCGCACAATGGCGGTGCTGATGCGTTATACAGGCGAAGGAAAAGGCGAAGAGAAACAGGCGGCGATGAAGGAAGTTTTAGCTCTGTGGGACAAAGTGAGAAGGCCATTTGGCTTTGGTCGAGAGTCGGGGGATGCTGACGAGTAAAACATCTGGCTGCTGTCTTGACAATTGGGGCACTTTACTCGAATTAGGAATCAGGACTGCACACCTGTGCCCAGAGAAGGTTCGAATCCCCTCGTTCCTGTGAAATTAATTCCACTTCGAAACAAAAAACGGCCGTTTCCTCTCGAGAAGAAACGGCCGTTTTCACTTGATAGTCGGGGCAGCGGGATTCGAACTCACGACCTCGCCGACCTGAACGCTGACCCTCCTTTCACACACTCAATAACACTGGAGACAACAATGCCCAATCAAATGGTCCGGTATAAGTTCCGACCAGCTGTGCAGGAAACGATTTTCGCATAAATTTAGCAGCATACGAAATGGTTAAAAAGCCTGTTTCTCGATGGGAGACAGGCTTTTTTGCGTTTACCGCTGGTGTGGCTCGTGGCTGTTATTTTGATTTTACGCATTCCTGTTTGAAAGCGAGT